>CAYMYI010000018.1:0-14261 GCA_964394585.1 uncultured Roseobacteraceae bacterium | reverse complement strand
ATCGGCACTTCAAAATTAAATCGGTAGAAGGGCCAAACGATTTTGCATCGATGTACGAAGTGGTATTCCGTAGGTACAAACGGCTAAAAGAAGAATCCGCTCCACTGCCCCAGCTCGTGGTAATCGATGGGGGAAAAGGGCAGTTAAGTTCTGCTGCTCAAGCGTTAAAAGATTTACAATTGTATCAGCATATCCCGATAGTAGGCATTGCCAAACGTTTGGAAGAAATTTATTACCCTGAAGACCAGTTTCCACTTCACCTCAATAAAAAATCACGTTCTTTAGAGTTGTTACAAAAAATAAGGAACGAGGCGCATCGGTTTGCCATCACGTTTCATCGCGATTTACGAAGTAAAAACTCCTTAAAAAGTAGTTTAGAAACCATCCCTGGTGTGGGGCCAGCTACATTAAAAAAACTATTAGAGTATTTCAAAACAATCAAACGCATTGAAGAGGCTTCACTCGAAGAGCTTAGTAGCTTAGTTGGAAAGAAAAAAGCTATCATGATACAACAACATTTTACAAGCAAACCTTCTTGAAAATGGCTTACTATCTTTTATACGGAGTGAGCAAAACAATCTACTTTGAAACTGCAAAGCCGCTTGAACCAATAGCAAAAAGCGAATATCAAGGGATTACATTGTACTACACTGAGGTAGCATCGCCTCGGTTACACTCCAAAGCCGCTAACCAAGAAGCGGCGCTAGCCTTCTATCGTATTGTAGAAAAATTACATTTACACGAGACACTAATTCCCTTTCAGTTTCCTACAATACTGCAAGGCGAACGAGCCGTGCAAGAACTTCTAAGAAAATATCATATTTCAATGCAAGGGAAACTCAGTTATGTGGCGAACCATTCAGAGTATAGCTTACGCGTAAATCTTCCTGAGAACATCCCATCAACTCCTATTTCGATTCCTACATCGGGGAAGGCTTATATGCAAGCCAGATTGTTAGACTTCCAACGAGAAAAGCAATTAGCATACTTCATAAATGAGGTGAAACAATGGCTTAACGAAAACATTTTTAAAGAGTTTACCAAGAAAGTAGCTTTTAATCATCATGAAACAACGAGTTTTACAGCTCAGTTACTCATAAGCAATCAACATCAAAATGAATATCAACAAATCTTACATAAATTTGAAGAAACATTCCCAACTTACCGTTATTTATCAAGCGGGCCATGGGCAATTTTTACTTTTGGAAATTTTGTTGAACTTTGAAGTAGCCTTACTTTACAAAATCTAATCGTCTTGTTGCATTCCCAACAAATTAGAAGAGAAGAAAGTGGGCTATATTGATAAAATTTAGTAAGATTGAAGAAGGTTTTGTTAGCCTGAAATGATGAACTAACTTATATTTGTAATCACTACGAAATACTTTATCAAACTTAAACGAAAGAATTTTTACTGTTAACTTAAATTCAATAAGATGCGGAGAATTACACTTCTAATACTAGGCTCTTTGCTAACTGGAGTTTGTTTAGCACAAGGAGAAATCTCGGAAACCTTCGATGCTGAAAGTGGCTGGACAGCCTCCGGCGGCGAAGCAGTTGAAAAATATGAAGACGGAATGTATATCGTGAAAAACAAAGAAAGATATACGTATATCCGCTCTGAAAAAGAAATAGGGTCTATTTCAGAAGGTGCAGATTTCATGGTGAGTGTAAAAGCTCAACTGCACCATATTAGCTATTCTGGTGGCGATAACCAGTACGGCGTAGCGATTGGCAACAGCGATATGAGCTCGTACTACGTGCTAGCAGTAAATAATGATACTACATATGCGCTTGCTGAAATCGTAAATGGTGATACTCTTACCTATGTAGATTGGACTAAGCACTACATTGTAAAGCCTGATGTTCGCCAAAACGAATTGGCAATCATCAAGGAAAACAAGAAGGTATATTACCAAATCAATGGTTACAATGTGTTTGAAAAAGATTTTAGCGGTTCATTAGCGAACAAAGTAGCTCTGCTTACAGGTATCAAATCAACAGTTTCTTTTGATGAGGTAAATGCAAGAGTTACAGAACCGATGGAAATTAATGTAGCCGGTGATGCTGTAAAAGCGGAAGATTATGAACTGAAAAACCTAGGTGGTACGGTAAATTCATGCTTTACAGAAATTCTACCTCGCCTTTCTAATGATGGCTCTCAGCTTTACATAACTCGCATGGATCACCCTGAAAACTTAGGCGACGAAACAAATTCGGGTGATATTTGGGTTTCGGCAGCAAACGAAGATGCAGCTGGAAGTGAAGATATGAGCGAGGAAGAAGCAGCGAAGTGGGCGCTAGTTAAACATTTAGGTAATATCGTTAATAACGATAATGATGGGAACACCAACTTTGTAGTTTCATTTGCGCCTGATGGTAACTCTATGTACCTGAAAGGTCTTTATGGCGAATATCACCCAATTTATGAATCGCAAAAAGAAGGCGATGGATGGAGCACTCCTGAACCTATGAAAATGGATGATTACTATAACTTAAGCGATGAGATTAATATCTGTACAACATCTGACCGCAATGCAATGATTATCTCTATTGAGCGATTAGATTCAAAAGGTGGTCGCGATTTATATTACAGCGAGAAAAAAGATGATAATACCTGGACAAAGCCTGAAAATTTAGGAGATGTAGTAAATACATACGGAGATGATATTAGTCCATTCTTAGCATCTGATGACAAAACATTATACTATGCAACGCAAGGTAAGCCGGGTTACGGAGGTTTTGATATTTTCAAAACAGTTCGTCAAGGGGACTCTTGGACTGAATGGAGTGAACCTGAAAACTTAGGTGAGGTAATTAATTCTGAGCAAGACGATAGAGACTATTACATCCCTTCTACAGTTGAAGAAGAAGGTACACAAGCTTATTTAGCATCATCTGTCTTGACAGAAGGTGCATATGGAGGGCTTGATATTTACGAACTAGTACCTGCAGGATTAGTAGCTGAAGAGCGTAGTGGTTTAGTAGCAGGTGACCAGATTCGTATTAACTTTAATTTTGATAAAGCCGACATCCGCGAAGATGATGCAAATGAACTTCAGTTAGGTATTACTGCCCTAAACAGCGGAACTTATGAAATCGAAATCGCTGGACATACTGATAGTTACGGTAGTGATTCATACAACCAAAAGTTATCTGAAAGACGTGCAGAATCTGTATATAACTATCTAATTACTAACGGTCTCGATCTTGAAAAAGTGAAAATTAAGCAAACAGGATATGGTGAGAAATATCCTTGCGCGAGCAATAGCACAGATGAGGGTCGTTTTAATAACCGTCGTGTACTTATTGTGATTCTTGGTGAAGGTGTAAATTCCTACACTGATGTTTACCAAGAAGGAAATTGCGGAGCTACATCTTTTAATAAAGAATAAGAATTATTGATTCTCCGAACATTGTTTATTGTGAAGCACCTCAGTTTAAACTGGGGTGCTTTTTTATTTTATAAGAAATGTATAAGGCTGTTATTTTAGATAGAGACGGAGTGCTCAATACAGATTTGGGAACATATGCGTATCGGTTGGAAGAGCTGCGGATTGAGGAGGGAGTACCCCAAGCACTGCAGACTTTAAAGTCGAAAGGATATTTGCTCATAGTTATTACTAACCAAGCGGGTATTGCTAAAGGTTTATATACTTCGAGAGATGTAATAGCATGTTACCATAAAATTCAGCAGGCGTGTGGTAATGTTTTAGATGGCTTATACTTTTCTCCATATCATCCCGATTATTCCGCTTCATTAGGGCGTAAACCGGGATATCTTCTGTTTGAGCGTGCCATAGCAAAGTATCGTATCAGCGTGAATGATAGTTGGATGGTAGGCGATAAAGAGCGCGATTTGATTCCTGCAGCAAAAGTAGGCATACCTAACCGTGTACTGATTTCACATGAGCCGTCGGCTATCATTGGTTCTATAGCCACTCATCGGGCATCTTCTCTATTAGAAACAGTCAATAGTTATATTTTGCGTGTCTGATAGGTTAAAAATCGATTGAGGCGTAACCTTTTAGTTTTGTTCGTAATTCTTTCAAGGCTAAGCCTATTTGATAATGGACACTTCGGGGGGGAATATTTAGCACTTCGGCAATTTCCTTATACGTCATTTCTTCGTAACGACTTAGTTTAAAAATATCACGGCAATTATCCGGTAGGTTTTCAATGGCTGTAGCTAATTGCTTTTCTAGCTCTGAAAAAGTAACCTTATCTTCTGTGTCGTTCGATTCGAAAGTAGCGGTTTCAGCGAGTTTTTTTTGGTAGTCTTGCTCAAACTTTCGCCGTTTGATAAAGTTAAGCGTGTGGTTACGAGCTGCTCTATAGAGATATGCTTTTAGCGAAGTAGTAATATTTAGATTTTTTCTTTTTACCCAAAAGTTCACAAATACATCTTGTACTAGTTCTTCTGCAATTTCTTGGTTATGTACCATTTCGTTTACAAAAAAGAAGAGAGGATGAAACAGTGTGCGGGTAACCGCATCCCAAGCCTTTTGATTCCCTTCGCGAATTTCAGCAACGAGAGAGGCTTCATTTTCAACGGTATATCCTATCTCAGCAAGTTTTTTTAGCATATGAGTGGGTTAGGTCTCTCAAAAAATGATGCATTTCATGCATATGTATGCCTGATAGCCAACAAAGCTACATTCCTATACGCACAAATCTAATAGTTTACATGGGCATCTCAACTGAAGACTACGTATTTCGCGTGGCATAATGGCTACGCCACCAATGTTGGAAACACAAAATACCCCATACTTGGTTCTGGTCGTAAGGTTGCGCATTTATAATTTTCTGCTTGAGACTTTGGGTATATTCTATATTGAAAATACCTTGTGATTGGATGAAGTCATCGTTGAGCAAATCGTTGAAAATCCAACTTTTCCAAACTGTTTGATAAGCCTTTGTTAAAGGAATATCGAAGCCTTTTTTTTGGCGTCTATACAATGGTTTCGGAAGAATATTGCGGGTAGCGTCTTGCAGTAGTTTTTTCTTAAAGTTGCCATATATTTTATATTGGGCAGGAAGTTGAAAGCAATATTCGACTACACGGTGGTCGAGAAAAGGCACACGGACTTCTAAACTGTTTGCCATCGACATGGAGTCTACTTTAAAGAGCATATCGTTGGGAAGTAATAGTTGAAAGTCGCTCATTAGAACTTCAGTAAAATTTTTTCCTTGTATGTGGGATGTCCAAGCATAACGTCGCTCTTGGGCAGTTTCTAGCGAGATTTTTTTTAGTGTATCCGAGGCAAGCATATCGTTAATTTCACCTGGAGTACGCCATGAACATAATTGCCAGTAGCGTTCTTGTGGCGGGAGTTGTTGCAAGGCACCAAAGCGGTTCAGTTGCCTAATTTTGTTTCCTAAAAACGATTGCCGATGTTGTGGTAACTGTTTTAAAATCGGTAGAGCGGTTTGTACAAGAGTTGTTTTCCAGTCAGGGTTGCGAGCAAACCATTCGCCCGTATGTTTTTGATAGCCGGCTAATAATTCATCGCCGCCATCGCCTGATAGTGCAACAGTAACGTGTTTCTTGGTCTTTTTACTTAGAATAAATGTCGGGATAGCTGAGGCATCGGCAAATGGCTCGGCATAGTGCGCTAAAATGGCTTCTAAATGCTCAAAGAAATCGTCGTTAGAGAGTTTAAAGACGGTATGCTCGGTGTGGTGCTGCTTAGCAACTATTTCTGCATAGCGCGTTTCATCGAAGAAGGGCTCATCGCGGTAGCCTATAGAAAAGGTATTTAAGTGATCGACATGTCGGGCAGCAAGGGCAACAATGGTGGAAGAATCGATGCCTCCACTGAGAAATGCACCAAGCGGAACATCAGATATCAACCGATCTTGTACGGATTGCTCTAATACTTTTAAAAAATCTTCGCAAGCTTGAGCATAGGAGGGAGGCGGATTCAGTTCGGTTCTAGGTAACTGATAGTATGATTCAGTGGTTACCTCTTTCCCTCTGATTTTCATACAATGCCCAGGTAGTAATTTATATACATTTTGATAGATGGTATGAGGGGCAGGAATATAGTTGAGTTCAAAAAATTGATACATGGAAGTATAATCAATTTCAACTTCTAAGTTGTAAGCTAAAAGGGCATTGAGTTCCGAGGCAAACAAGAATTTATCGTCATCTTGGTAATACCATAGTGGTTTAATGCCATATCGATCGCGGGCAATGAACAGGGTGTTCTCTTCTCGATCATATACTGCAAATGCAAAAAAACCATTGAGTTTCTGTAAACAAGCAATTCCTTCCTGTATATAAAGATGCAGTAGCACTTCAGTATCTGACTGAGACCGAAACGCAATCCCCTTTTTTTCAAGAGATTGTCGCAGTTTTTTGAAGTTATACACTTCCCCATTGTACACAAGAGTGTAGCGACCGGAGGGGTCTGTCATAGGCTGGCGGGCATCGGTACTTACATCTTGAATTGCCAAGCGGCGATGCCCCAAACCGACCCTTTCTTCAGTGAACAGATAAGCATCATCGGGACCACGGTGTTGTAGTGTTTCGTTTGATTTTGCCAAATTGATGGCAAAAAAGCGCCCAATTTCATTAAAGGCGTAGATGCCTGTAAATCCGCACATAATGAAAAAATTAAATGGATAGTTCAATAGTGCATTACACAGTGCAAAGCACCTAGGGAAGTTACACAAGTTTTTGCATGCTTACGATATGTACCAATAAATTCCGATGATTTATATACTAGGAAGGGAGGGTTTCATTAGTTATTTTTGTTGTCTATTTAAAATTAATCTAATTAAAATAGTTAACCTTTTCGTAATGAAATGTCTAGCAAAACTTCAAAAAGGAGAGCGAGGGGTCATTAAGCAGATGGAAGGCAACTTACTCTCGGTGCGCTTACTCGAAATGGGGCTACTACCTGGTAGGGAAGTGCAACTGGTTCGCACGGCTCCTTTTGGGAGCCCATTGTACCTCAAAATTGCTGGGCACTACCTATCTATTCGAAAAGAAGAGGCGATGAATGTTTTACTACAGTAGCCGATGAATCCACCGAATACCGTCACTCACAAAAAAAAACTCAACATTGTACTTGCCGGTAACCCAAATGCTGGCAAGTCTTCTTTGTTTAATCACCTTACCGGATTGCGCCAAAAGGTAGGAAATTATCCCGGGGTAACTATCGACCGAAAAACTGGCACTTGCGAATTGCCCAATGGAGAGCAAGCTCACGTTGCCGATTTGCCCGGCACCTACAGTTTTTACCCTAATTCACTTGATGAACGGATTGCTTTGCAATCGTTGTTAGTACCTTCCGATAGCAATGCTGACGAAGTAATTGTGTACGTATTAGATGTTACTCAGCTCGAGCGACATATGCTCCTGTTTACTCAAATTGCTGATTTGAAGCGTCCTATCATCTTGGCGGTGAATATGCTCGACGTCGCTAAAAACGAAGGCATCCATTGTGATTTACAACAGTTGGAACAGTTGCTAGGCATTGCCGTTGTAGGCATTAACGGACGTACTGGCGAAGGAATTACAAATATAAAACGGCTCTTAGCTGAAGGATATCGAAAAACGATTCCCCAGCCGTTTTTTGATGCTGATAGCGTACACAAAGAAGCGGTTGCTTTAGGTAAGCAAGTTATTGGCAGTGAAAATAGTTATACGGCTTTATTAACAGCTCACCATGCCAGTTGGTTATCACACCTCTCGGCTTTGCAGCGCGAAGAATTCGGTGTAGGGCTGCCCAAAGAGAAGTTTAATAGCATCCCTTTGCAGGTCGAAGAAACCATGCAACGCTACGACCGTATCGTGAAAATTGTAAACCGAGTGATTACCGAAGAGCGAGAGGGAGAGCTATCGTTCACTGATAAGCTAGATCGTATATTAACCCACCCGGTATGGGGCGTAGGAATTTTTCTGCTCATTCTATTTTTGTTGTTTCAGGCAATATTTGCATGGGCGGCATATCCTATGGATCTGATAGACGCAGGCTTTGCCAGTTTAGTGGGCTATCTGAAAGATACGCTACCCGAGCATATGCTCACTGATTTACTCACCGAAGGAGTGATTGCCGGGTTGGGTGGCATTATCATCTTCGTACCCCAAATTACTATTTTGTTTTGCCTTATTGCCTTTTTAGAAGATATTGGGTACATGTCGCGCGCTGTGTTCTTAAGCGATAACCTCATGCGTAAGTTTGGACTGAACGGCAAAAGTGTTGTGTCGTTAATTTCCGGGGTAGCTTGTGCCATTCCTGCGGTAATGGCAACCCGAACCATTAGTAATTGGAAAGAGCGCACCATTACCATGTTTGTTACACCTCTGATGAGTTGCTCGGCACGAATCCCCGTGTTTACAGTGCTAATTGCCTTTGTAGTACCTCAAAAAACAATGCTAGGCATTTTTAACCTACAAGGGCTTGCTATGACTTGCCTTTACCTGCTTGGGGCAACTGCGGCATTACTTTCGGCTTGGGTGATGAAAAAAATCTTGAAACAGCGAGAAGTTTCCTCGTTTATGATGGAGCTCCCTAGCTATAAAATGCCACATTGGAAAAATATTGTATACACCGTATGGGGTAAAGTACAAGTTTTTGTGGTAGAAGCAGGCAAAGTAATTCTTGTGATTTCGATTGTACTGTGGTTTTTAGCATCGTACGGTCCGGGCAATAGTATGGAAGAAGCTGCCGCCGAGGTGCAGCGTACAAGCACCACCACCGATACCGAACTAGTAGAAAAACGCATGGCGGCTAAACAGTTGGAAGCCTCGTATGCCGGGCGACTCGGAAAATTTATTGAACCTGTGATTGCCCCGTTAGGATTTGACTGGAAAATGGGAATTGCCCTCATTACTTCCTTTGCTGCCCGTGAAGTTTTTGTTGGGACTATGGCAACCATTTATAGCGTAGGCGATAGCGATGCCCCCCAACCGTTAATCCAAAAATTGCGAACATTGAAAGACCCTGAAACCGGTAAAGCTGTATACGACGTGCCCACCTCACTCTCTCTTTTGTTATTCTACTTATTTGCTATGCAATGCATGAGTACCCTAGCAGTGGTTTACCGAGAAACCAACGGATGGAAATGGCCGCTTTTGCAGCTGGTATATATGAGCGGTTTAGCATATGTCGTCAGCTTGCTTGCGTACCAGTTATTAAGTTAATATAAGTACAAGAAAAAAGATAGTCCACTCAGTGGGATAAAAACTACCCACATTCCATGAAACATAGGATAGGGTAGGTTTTTGTGCTAAAAAAAAGAGATTATCGCACTGTACTGCCGTTCAGAATCCTGCGGTCAGGTTGAATGAATGATAGCGAACCATCGCGATCTTCAGCCATTAAAATCATCCCTTCCGATTGAATGCCTTTGATTTCTCTTGGTGCTAAGTTTGCCAATAAACAGACTTGCTTACCGATAATCTCTTCAGGGCTATAGTATTCGGCGATACCACTTACTACGGTTCGTACGCCGTGCCCATCTTCTACTTTCAAGTGTAATAATTTCTTGGTTTTTTTTACTTTTTCGGCATGGATAATTGTCCCAATCCGTATATCCATTTTCATGAATGTATCGAAGTCAGTTTCCGTTTTAAACGGTTCCGCTGGTTGTTGGGCAATTTTGGTTTTTTCGAGTTTCTGCAATTGCGCTTCTATTTGAGTGTCTTCAATTTTATCAAATAGGAGTTCTGCTTTTCCTAGTCGGTCGTATGCATATAGCAGTTCGGTATTACCTGCCATCTCCCAGGTAAGTTCTTTTAAGCCAAGCATATGCTCTAACTTTTCGGAAGTTTGGGGTAAAAATGGGCGAGCTACAATAGCGAGGTTTGCACAAATTTGGAGGGCAACGTTCAGAATGGTTTTTACAATGTCAGGGTCTGATTTGATAAGCTTCCATGGTTCGGTATCGGCTAAGTATTTATTGCCCAAGCGAGCCATGTTCATCATTTCGAATTGCGCTTCTTTAAATTTATACGCCATAATAAGGCTTTCAATTTTTGCGGGAAATTCTTTCAGGGCATCGAGCACATCTTGGTCATATTTTACGAGTTCGCCCCGTAAGGGTACCTCGCCGTTGAAATATTTGTGAGTTAGCACAACGGCTCGGTTGACAAAATTGCCTAAGATTGCCACCAACTCGTTATTATTTCTAGCTTGGAAGTCTTTCCAGGTAAATTCGCTGTCCTTATTTTCAGGTGCAATACCTGTAAGTACATAGCGCAAAACATCTTGTTTATTAGGAAATTCATCGAGGTATTCGTGTAGCCACACTGCCCAATTGCGCGAGGTAGAAAGCTTGTTACCTTCCAAGTTTAAAAATTCGTTAGCAGGTACATTATCGGGCAGCTGATATCCGCCATACATTTTTAAAATTATGGGGAAAATAATGCAGTGGAATACGATGTTATCTTTTCCGATGAAATGGATGAGTTTAGTGTCGTCGCTACGCCAGTAGTCTTCCCAGTTTTTATGGTGGGTATTTGCCCACTCTTTGGTGGCAGAAATGTACCCTATAGGGGCATCGAGCCATACATACAACACCTTTCCTTCGGCGTTGGGTAGCGGTACTTTTACACCCCAATCTAGGTCGCGGGTCATCGAGCGTGGCTGTAAACCTGCATCAATCCATGCTTTGCACTGACCTTTCACATGGTTTTTCCAAGTGGCGGCATCGTGGTGTGGTTTGCCATCGAGAGTGCCGCTTTCAATCCATTCGCGTACCCAGCTTTCGTGTTCGTTCATGGGTAAATACCAATGTGTAGTATTGCGGAGTACGGGTTTGCTACCCGAAATTTTTGAACGCGGGTCGATCAATTCGGTAGGGCTGAGCGAAGAACCACATCGTTCGCACTGGTCGCCGTATGCTTCTTCAAAACCACATTTTGGGCAGGTGCCTACAATGTAGCGGTCTGCGAGAAACTGTTGGGCTTCTTCGTCGAAATATTGTTCGCTTTCTTGTTGGGTAAATGCTCCTTTGTCATGTAACGTTGAAAAGAAATCTTGTGAAGTTTCGTGGTGGATTGGAGCCGAAGTGCGATGATATATGTCGAAGGCGATGCCGAACTTTTCGAAGGTTTCTTTATTAAGCTGGTGGTAACGGTCAACCACGGCTTGAGGTGTAATGCCATCTTTTTGTGCACGAATCGTAATTGCCGCACCGTGTTCATCGCTACCGCATACATACACTACATCTTTGCCCCGCAAGCGCAAAAAACGGACGAAGATATCGGCAGGGAGGTAAGCACCGGCAATATGTCCAATGTGTAAAGGGCCATTGGCGTAAGGTAGTGCTGAAGTAACAGTGTATCTTTTGGGTTCTTGATTCATACTAGTTGGGTAATTTCAAGGATTTTTGTGATGCTTTGTTTAAAAATTTGCTTAAAAGCAGCATCGCCTGCTTTAAGCAAGTAAAGGTAACAAGAAACCTTTCTAAAAGGAAAAGGGTGGGGGAAAGCACGCGTTTCTTTTGATAAAACTGCCCTCACCCACTAATTTAGTAGCATAGTGGTAAGATACCACCTTGTTCGGCTTCGATGAGGTAATGCCGGATAAGATTACCAAAAACGAACGTGTTTAATTTTTATATTCAATGGATTTACAATTTGCCGAAGATGTTCGGCTCGGTCTTTCATCAACTCCCAAATACCTCCCATCTAAATATTTTTACAACGAAGCAGGTGATAAACTCTTCCAGGCGATTATGCATATGCCTGAGTATTACCTCACCCGTTGCGAATTTGAAATTTTCCAACATCAAAAAAGTAATATTTTAAGAAGGTTTCAAGAAGGGCTTTCTGTGGACGAATCGTTCCAACTTATCGAGTTTGGTGCTGGTGATGGCTTAAAAACAGAAGTGCTTTTGCAGTACTTTGTAGAAATGAATGCCAATTTTGTGTATTCGCCGGTAGATATTTCTGGGCATGTGCTCACGATGCTAACTCAAAGGCTAACTGCTAGTTTGCCCATGCTTTCGATGGTTCCAATCGAAGATGACTATTTTAAAGCACTAGCTAGGGTAAAAAACTCGGAAGAGTTTCAGCAAACTGAACGACGAATTGTGATGTTTTTGGGGAGCAACTTAGGAAATTTTGCTATAGAAAATGCGCTGCGGTTTTTGAATGCAATTTCCGAACAACTCGTTGCAGGCGATTTGCTGCTCATCGGGCTAGACTTGAAGAAAAATCCACAAACCATTTTAGATGCCTACAACGATACCAGCGGTATTACGCGTGATTTCAACTTAAATTTATTACAACGTATTAACGATGAGCTGGGAGGAAATTTTGTAATAGAACAGTTCTTGCACTACCCCACGTACGACCCACTCACCGGCAGAACGAAAAGTTTCTTAGTGAGCCAGAAAAATCAAGATGTTCAGATTGAGGCATTACAGGCAATGTTTTCATTTAAGGCTTGGGAAGCTATTGATATGGAGTTATCGTATAAATACAGTTTGGAAGAAGTAGATGAAATAGCACGGCAATCGGGCTTTACAGTGCTCGAGAATTTCTTTGATACGAAAAAGTATTTTACCGATTCTATTTGGCAGAAGCAGTAATGGCTAAGTGTTGCTGTACATAGTGCCACAGCACAATTCCGATACTCACCGAAACATTCAACGAATGCTTTGTGCCAAATTGAGGGATTTCTAAGCTAAAATCGCAGTGGGGAAGCGCCGTTTCACTTACGCCTTTTACTTCGTTTCCAAAGACAAAGGCAAAAGGCTGGGTAATGTGAGGGACGAAATTTTGCAATGGTGTAGATGAGTGAGTTTGTTCTACCGCTACAAGTGTAACCTTTTGCTCTTTTAAAGCTTGCAGGTAAGTAGCGATATCTTCATGGTATTCCCATGCTACCGATTCAGTAGCACCTAGGGCAGTTTTTTGGATGTCGCGGTGGGGAGGGATTCCCGTTATTCCACAAAGCGCTATTCGCTCGATAGCGAAGGCATCCGCAGTGCGGAAAGCGGCGCCAACATTATTTAAACTTCGGATATTATCTAAGACAAGAGTAACAGGGTATTTTGGCAGTTCTTGATAGGCCTCTACCGAAATTCGATTTAATTCTTCAAGTGAGCGTTTTTTCATGGCAATAATAGTTCTGCTTACGCAAACTTATTGCCTAATCTGAGTTTAAAAAAATATAGGGATTGTAAGTAGTTAGGGAAACAACTAAAATCAGTGCTGATAACTCCAGCGTTTGCCTTTCAGTTTACAAATGGCAAGTTCTCGGTTGTTATACAGAGTTTGATAGGTTGTTAAGTCGGCTTGTAAGGCAGCATCTTTCCCCATGTAGCGATAAATGAGCTCTACAAAGTCGGCTACTTCTTCTTTAATCGAATAATAAGTCCACTGGTCTACTTTTTTTGCAACCACAAGGCCCGCATTTTTGAGGTAAATCAGGTGGCGAGAGGTTTTGGTTTGTGTAAAATCAAGTACCATCTCTAAATCGGAAATACACATTTCCTCATTTTTGTACAATAGGTGCATAATTCGTACTCTCGATTCATCGCTGAACGATTTCATGATTTGCGTACCAAGCTGCAAATTAAAGTGCTTTAGTCTCATTATCCGTTTTTCTAAATCGTTATTCTACATTTTACTCATTCATACATTCGTATTAGCGAATAAATATAATGATTAATTTACAAACTTTGCTATTCTTCATTTAGATTTAACAATCGGTTGCATTACACTCTACGTGGTATGCAATGCTTTCCAAAGCTGATCTTTGAGCGATTGTACTCCGAATCCGGTTACTGAAGAAATAAAAGTAAACGAAAGCCCCTCAAGTTCTTCAGCCATTTGCTTCATGAGGACTTCATCTAATAAATCGGATTTTGTGATGGCAAGTACTCTTTCTTTGTCGAGTAGTTCAGGATTGTAGCGTTTAAGTTCGCCTATCAAGATTTGATATTCCTTGCGGATATCATCGCTATCGGCAGGAATCATAAAAAGTAGTACAGCATTTCGCTCGATATGGCGTAGAAATCGTGTACCAAGTCCTTTCCCTTCGGCAGCTCCTTCGATAATTCCGGGAATATCAGCCACTACAAACGATTGATGGTCGCGGTACGCCACTACCCCCAAGTTGGGTACTAGGGTAGTGAAGGGGTAATCGGCTATTTCGGGCTTGGCTGCCGATATTACCGATAAAAATGTTGATTTACCTGCATTGGGGAAACCAACCAGCCCTACATCGGCTAGTAGTTTAAGTTCCAATACAATTGCCTTTTCAATACCTTCTTCGCCGGGTTGGGCATACCGAGGAGCT
>CAYMYI010000017.1:19962-49078 GCA_964394585.1 uncultured Roseobacteraceae bacterium | reverse complement strand
TACCCTCTTCCATCAGCTTCGTGGTACACGCGGTCGGTAATGCGTGGTGTAGCTGCCCAATTTGCTCCTTTGGGTTTTGGAGGCATTTTCGCAAGTACGGGAGCTGCATCGGGCACATTCATCGAAAAGGCAAGCTGTGAGCCATCGGGCGACCACGTGAGGCTGCTTGGGCTAAATGGTAGTTGGGAAATCCGCGCTGTTTTACCACTATCCACCCAATACATATAAATTTCGCTGCCTTCGTCGGTGCTACTTACAAAGGCAATCCGATTACCCGAAGGCGACCAGCAAGGGCTATACTCTTCCACCTCGCGTGTAGTAAGTTTTTGGTGTTGTGAGCCATCTGTTCTGAGGATCCATAAATTGCCGGTGGGGCGGTCGTCCATCACATCGAAGCCCATTCGCCGGTACACAACCCAATCGCCGTTGGGGGAAATCTGGGGGTCGGATGCGTATTGCAGTTCAAATACATCGAGATACGAAAGCGTTTTCTTTTGTGCGTTTATCTCCGGCGACAGGAATACGCTAAAAAGTAAGAGGTAGAATGGTAGATATTTCATATTATTTTTTGTTTTGGTCATCTACCTAACTTACTGAACAGAGGCGTTTTTCCCAACCTGTAGATGCGTTTTAATAGAATATCTTTCTTTGATAAAAAGAGAAACAGAACCGAGCTTATACCCGATTCTTTTCTTAGTACGATTCAAGTTAGAATGAAATAGCGGAATCTATGAATACGATTTCTTCTAAAGGTTTGCGTTTTTGTGGCGATTGTTCACGTTGTTGCAAAGGTTCAGGCAGGGTCGATGCTTCATCGCGATAGCCTAAAGCGATTACTGAGACCGCTTCGTAATTATCGGGAAGCTGTAGCACTTCTTTGGCTTTTGCTGCCGAAAAGCCACCCATTTGATGTAACGATAACCCTATCGCTGTAGCTTGCAAACTCAAGTTACCTACCGCGATGCCTACATCGTGCCATGCATGCCGATTGGGACTGCCATTAAAACTAGAATCGGTTTTGGCAAGCACTACAACTAAAACAGGAGCTTTAGTTGCCCATACACGGTTTGACTCTGCCAACCAGCTGCTAACTTCCGAATAAAACCTTGGATTTTCTGCCTTTTGAGCTACGATAAACCGCCATGGCTGCTCATTGTACGAGGAGGGCGCCAAACGGGCGGCTTCAAATAATGTCATCAGGGTGTCGTGTTCGATGGGGGTACTTTTGAACGCTCGCGGACTCCAGCGTTGCTGTATCAAGTCGTGTACGGGATATTGGGTTTTTACTAATTCTTTCATGATTGTATCAAATAAATTTGTGTATACATATATTACTATAATAACTTTATACTTAAAATAGTTTCATTGATTTTAGTAAAGCTAAGCCTGTTTTCAAGCGATGCGGAACCCCATCACAAGGATATCATCGACTTGCGATTCGTTGGAAGTGGTCATCCAATCTTTGAGGTATTGTTCAAGGAACTCGTGTTGTTCCTCCATAGATTTATCCTGTATACTTAGCAGAAGTTCTCTAAATTTTTTACTGGTAATTTTACGCCGTTGTGGCCCTCCGAACTGGTCTTGGAATCCATCGGAGAACATATAAAATGTAGTAGGGCGAGAGATATCAATAACGTGATGATCATATATAGCGCGTTGATGTGTTAATCGCCCTCCACCTACTGAAGCTTTGCTCCCCTTCACTAGGTGCAGTTCGCCATCTTGAATGTACACTAAGTTTGATTTTGCACCGGCGAAATCGAGGGTCTTATCGCGAAGGTTGACCACGGCAAGCCCAATGTCCATTCCATCTTTATTATCGGTTTCATTTTGCCGAAACGAATGCTGAATACCTACGTTTACCTGGCGAAGTACAGCGCTCGGCTTGGTTTCGCCTTTTTTATTTACTACTGTATTTAACAAGCCACTGCCTACCATAGAGGTGAAAGCTCCCGGAACTCCATGGCCAGTACAGTCGGCGGCGGCAATTACTAAGTTTTTGCCTCCTTTCCCATCGAGCTGTGGGACTACCGAGAAGAAGTAAAAATCGCCACTTACAATGTCGCGTGGTTTGAACAGCACAAAGCTTTCAGGAAAGTGGTGTTTAATATCGCTGATGCGGGGTAAAATGGTCGATTGAATCCGTTGGGCGTAGTTGATACTCGAAGTAAGTGCCTTATTCTTTTTTGAAATTTCCCGGTTAGCCTGTTCTAAGCGATCCGACTGCTGGCGCAACTGTATTTGCTGTATGCTTATTTTTTCGTACCCGCGTGCGTTTTCAATCGCCACAGCTGAGTATGTGGCTAAGTTTCGGAAAATATTCAGGCTAAAATCATCGTAGGCATTTTCTTTTTGGCTCTGCACCGAAATAACACCTATAATCTGTTGCTTTACGGCTAAGGGTAGATAAATGTATGACTTGCAGCGAATGGTCGAACGCGGCTCTGGCTTTTTAGATACATATTTTTGGTATTCTATATCAATATTGCCTATGATAATTTCCTTACCCGATGTAAAACAGTGTACCGAAAGTAAGGTATCCTCATCGAGTGAATCTTCTCCATGCAGAATTGGAGAATTTTTACCCTCTGCACCATAAAATTCGAGTATATTTTTTTCTTTCCGATGGATTCCTATAGCAAAAATGGATACATCGAGCATATCGCTTACGTTATCGTGCACTACGTGTACGATATCTTCGATATTTAAATTGAGTGTAATTTGTTGCCCAATCAGAGTGAGCATCTGAATGTTGTAGTAGTTTTCTTCTAATTTCTCTTTTTGTGCTAATACTTTCTGGTTCTGGTTTTCAAGTTCAACGTTTTTTGCTTCGATATACTCAGCGTTTTCTTCTAACTTTGTGTTTGCCTTGGAAAGATTTTCCGCCTGTACGGCTACTTCTTCGCGTTGGGTGATTAACTCAGAAATATAATACTGTACTTTTTCGTACATGAATTCTACGTCGTTAGAGATTTGCCCAATCTCATCTTTCAATTTATTGGTACTGCTAAATTTTACAGATGATTTGAAGTCTGACTCGATACCTTCATGTATTTTTTGAGAGAGTTTTACGATCGGCTTGCCTAGTTTTCGATTTACAAACCAGCCGGCAAATAGGGTAATAAACACGGCTACTATGCTCAACCCGATAATGATATAACGTTGCTTTGTTTGCAGCTCCATCGCCTGGCTTTTGATCTGAGTTTCTAAGGCTAGTAAATCTTTGATGAGTTGTTTGTTGAGATTAAACAGTTCATTTTTTACTCCCTGGTTTGCCTCGTAGCCAATTTGCTGCTCTAGCCCTACCATTTCCAAGAATGTACTTTCGTACCCTTCTAATGCGTTGAGCAACTCAGCACGCTGAGCGGAGGGCGGTAACGTTAAGATGTTTTCGCGCAGCCGAGCTACAGCGCCTTTTAGCTTGGTGGGGTACTGGTCTTGCTTGCGTAGCAGGTAGTCTTTCTCGTGCCGACGCGCCATGAGCATATCTACTTGATTAATAGGCAACGATGTGTTTTCGATAGAATGAATATAACTACGCATTCTGCCTATTACGCCCCAATCTTTAAAACCTTTATTCAACGTAAGCGCCACGAGCTTGTTAAAGGTTTTTTCAAGGGCATCTACTTTTCGGCTACACTCTTTTAAGGCGCTGCTAAGCATTGGAGCATTGGGCAACGAAGAAATTGTTTCTAATCTGCCTAATACGAAGTTGATGGAATCTAGCACGTATTGATGTTGCAATGCAATGTTGCTCTCACGCGTAGCATAGAAATCGGTGTTGATTACCTCAAACAGAAAAAAATCTTTTTGTAATGTGTTTGCATTGCTAGCTAAAGAAATAGCTCTAGCTATTTCAGCATTTATACCACTAATTTTTTGGCTCTGTTTTTCAATGAACAAAAGCGTAAATATCATTCCCAACACCATCAGCGATAGCATGGAAAAGGTTACAAAAAGTGTAGTTCTAATCTTTGCCTGTATCAATTTTG
The DNA here is from genome assembly GCA_964394585.1 of uncultured Roseobacteraceae bacterium. Classification (GTDB taxonomy): domain Bacteria; phylum Bacteroidota; class Bacteroidia; order Cytophagales; family Flammeovirgaceae; genus CAYUJH01. Next base: position 45,086 of record CAYMYI010000017.1, on the reverse strand, counting down.
ATATCATCGAGTATCTAGCGGCTTATGTTAAAACACTTATAAAAAATGAATCTGACATTTGTTTGAGGTTTTTTCTTTTCTCTATATTGTTATCTCAAGTTAACGATTAAGTTACACTTTTAAGACATTTTGTTTGCTAAATACCCCGAAGAAACATTTTTCTATTATTTACTTCCCGGTATAAGTTCTGAGAGTATGACTTTATAAGCTGCCGCATTTTTTTGGACAATCAATGTTTCAATTTGATGGAAATTTTCTTGTTCGAACGAGGCTTCAATACGCCCTTTGGTCAGAAGGTGAATCTGGTCGCAAAAACTTGTAAGCACTTCTAGGACATGCGAAGTAACCAAAATTGTTTTACCTGCTTGCTTCAACCGAGTCAAAATTTCTTTGAGCTGCAGGTTGGTCTCAATATCCAGATTATTAAAAGGTTCATCTAACACTAATAAAGGGGCAGGAGTGCTTAAGGTTGCCATAAATGCAAGTTTCTTTTTCATGCCTGAAGAATACGTATCAATAAGTGCATCTAAAGGCAGCTCAAATAACTGATTCCACTTTTCGTACTGGAAATCAGGATGATATGCTTGGAAAAGCTGTAAGTATTCTTTGCCGGTAATACGGCTATAGAAATATGGGTGAGCCTCTAAAAACGCTAAATGGCTAGTTTGAAGGGGTTGCCCTTGCCAGCTCATTTCTTGTACTGCAGTCGGTGTGATTTTTCCCCACAGGATATGCAATAATGTGGTTTTACCTGCACCATTTACCCCCACAATTCCCTGAATGCTGCCTACTTCTACAGATAACCACAAATTATCTAGCACATTGTGCGTGCTGTATTGGTGCGTTAAGTTCTTAACTACAAGCATTATAGGTGTTTTTTTAGATTTTGAATGGCTTTCTTTCCGTATATAATGAATGTTAATAGAGGGATGGGAACCAAATAGGGGACTACCCAACATACCACCATAAAACTCATAAAAATACTGCCCACCGTAAGTTTTTGTGAAGGGATGTATATGGCATATTTTACAACGATTGCTACAGCTACCAATAGAGCAGATGCTAAAAACGCATAAAGGAGTAGCCACCACCATGCTGCATAAAGTAGCAATTGTACTCCGATAAGGGGCAAGGTAAGAAACAGCATCATTCGGAACGCTACGTTTAATTTCTGTGTAAGAATTTTCCATGGCTCGTTCCCCACCACTGCTAACATGCTGATAGGTTCTGCCTCTGTGTAAAACCCTGTGCTTAAAATACCGAGTACAAAGAGGGCAATCGGTATTGCAAAAGGCGTTTCGAGTGAAGCGAATGTTACTAGGTAAATTAGCAAAAACCACCCTAGATTTTTTCGCAAACCACTCCTCCACTCAAACGCTTTGACAGGGATCCATTGAATTATGCGTATAATCGTTACATGCCTATGCTGCCTTACGGGCATATGGGCAATTAGCAACGCACCAATTAACAAAATACTAGAAGCAAACCACATTTCTCTTAACAGAAGGATAACGACAATGGGAGATGCCAGAGCTAAATACTCAGCAATAAAAAAAAACGATGGTTTTTGACGAGAAAAATTGCATAAAAACGCGCGGTCGCTTCGCTGTATATGCAGTGAAGTGATTGATAGAAGCACAGCAGTGGCTACTCCGTATGCATAAGCGGGCACTGCTAATGGCTGCCAAAGCGCTCCGAATCCATATATCAACAGTCCCCCTAAAATAAACAAACGAAGCGGCCCAATTTCTTTTAGGTAGCGCTTCGCTTGTTGGCTTCGCATTTTTAAAAATGCAATATGCGTTTTATCCAACGGTTTGGCTTGTGTCAAACCCTTCTAAATATTCCGCTACGCGCTTCACAAACATTCCTCCTAACGAGCCATCGACTACGCGATGATCGTATGAATGCGAAAGATACATTTTATGGCGAATGGCAATCATATCACCGTCAGGGGTTTCTACCACAGCGGGTTTCTTCACAATTGCCCCAAATGCCATAATGGCAACTTGTGGTTGCATAATAATAGGAGTGCCCAAAATATTTCCAAAAGTGCCAATATTCGAGATGGTATACGTACCGCCTTGTACTTCATCAGGGCGGAGTTTGTTTTCGCGAGCGCGTGTCGCCAAATCGTTCACTTTCAAGGCTAATCCGGTAAGGCTGAAATGATTGGCATTCCGAATTATCGGCACAATTAGGTTGCCAGAAGGAAGCGCTACAGCTACTCCCACATTAATATCTTTATGTCGGATGATTTTATCGCCGTCAACGGATATGTTAATCATAGGAAAATCGGCAATGGCTTTGGCAATAGCCTCTACGAAAATAGGGGTAAATGTAAATGAGCCGCCATGTTGCTTTTTGAAAGTCGTTTTGATAGAATCGCGCCAACGGACAATAGCTGTCAGGTCGGCTTCTACAAACGAAGATACATGCGGCGAGGTTTGCTTAGAAGCTACCATGCGTTCTGCAATCATCTTGCGCATACGATCCATCTGAATAATTTCTTGTTGCCCGTTCATAGCGCCTCCATTGGTTGCAGGCGTTACAGATACGGAGGTTGGCTGGGAAGGTTTCGTCTGAGGAACCGCTGATGGAGGTACTACTGCCGTTAACGAAGAGGCTTCTTCTTTGAGTTGTTTTTCTTCGAGATAGTTCAGAATATCTTGCTTGGTAACACGTCCTTCCTTCCCAGTGCCTTGAATTTTTTCTAACTCTTGTAGCGAAATATTTTCAGTTTCGGCAATGCTACGCACCAGTGGAGAGTAGAAGCGCGTTGTATCGGAAGAAGAAGCTATAGCCGCTATCGGAGAAGGTTCTATAGCCGTAGCTCCGTTCATCGAGTTCGCTTCGACATGTGCCACTTCTTTCTCTTCAGTTGGCTGTTCCAACGTGTTGTTTTCAGGCTCTGCACCTTGTGATACTCTAATGCGGGCAAGGGGTTTTCCCACCTCTACCACATCGCCTTCCTTAACTAAAATTTCTTCTATGACACCATCGTGTACGGCAGGGACTTCGGTATCTACTTTATCAGTTGCTACTTCCAATACCGATTCATCTTGCTCGATTGTATCTCCCTCTTTTTTCAGCCATGTTAATATGGTGGCTTCCATCACGCCTTCTCCCATAGAAGGCATAACCATTTCGACAAATCCCATAATGCTTAATTTTGTAAATTAACGTGTGTTTATATAGGTATAATAATCATGTGTTTATTCAATGCAAAAGTACAAAAAACCTCATAGGTCTTTGGGGCATCATACGACATTACTCGTGTACTACGAGTAATATGTTATGTGTACTTTTTGCAAATTTTGTTTAACTTTATATATTATTTGTGTGAACTTAATGTAAATGCATTGTTTACAGTTATTGGATATTTTCATTATTCTACTATTTAACCAAAACACATAATCCGATGTTATACTTTCTCGTATTTGCAATTCCGTTTACGGCGGTAATGATTTATCTAACGCGCCGCAATCGTATGGTAAAGGAGAAATACGAATTACTCCTCAGCCGCTTAGCACTTGCCAATGATCAACTCCCCGAACCGCTTTCACTAGCTCTTGAAAGCCTAAAACCGAGCGTACCGCTTACCTATCAAGACATCAAACAGCTTGAAGTAAGCATTCAAAAATTAGAAGTAGCTTTGGCACTTTCTCCATCTCGGTTTATTTCAAACACTTTTAACTCTCGTTGGAAGCAATTGCTGTTTATGGAAGAAAAGCTTCGGCTTATTGAAAAGACATTGGCTACTAAGAAAATTCAAACATCGTAGGATTCGCATTTTTATGCCTATTGCACTCCTACTCATAGCCCCACACACTGTTTTGGGGCTATTTTATTTCCCATTTTTTAGGAAAGAGAACGGCATAGTTTTCTTTGGTATGTTGTAGAATTGCCCAATAAACCCCATTGCGCGTATGTTCCAAATTATGCGAAAAGAAATCAATAGTTTTCTTAACTCTTTAGCGGCATATATCGTCGTGATAGTGTTTCTAATTGCTACCGGATTATTCACGTGGGTATTTCCACAAACAAGCATTCTCGAGGTGGGATATGCAACACTCGACCCACTCTTTATGGTAGCCCCGTATGTATTGATGTTTCTCATTCCAGCTATTACGATGCGTACTTTTGCAGAGGAAAAGCGGGCGGGCACCATGGAACTACTCCTCACACGCCCCATTACCGATTGGCACCTCATCTTGGGGAAGTATTTTGCATGCCTTTTACTCGTTGGGTTTTCCATACTCCCTACTACTCTGTATTATATTTCCGTTTATAATCTGGGAGCCCCTCAGGGAAATATCGATTCCGCAGCAGTTGCTGGTTCTTATGTAGGATTATTTATGTTGGCAGCGGTTTTTACAGCAATAGGTATCGTAGCGTCTTCCATCACTGAAAGTCAAATTGTTGCTTTCATTATAGCCATTTTTTGCTGCTATGTAATGTACGAGGGCTTTACCTCCATTGCCGCCATTGATGTTTGGGCAGGGTACTCCTATATCGTCAGTCAGTTAGGCATCGACTACCACTACCAATCGCTTAGTAAAGGGTTGATTGATTCACGCAATATGCTGTATCTTTTCAGTGTAGTAATCAGCATGTTATACCTATCAAAATTAATTTTAGGTGCACGAAAATGGTAATATAAGCTAATCCCAGATACCTCAACTATGGAACATAAGCAAAAAAAATGGGAAGATATTTTGGGTGTTATCGCTGTAATCCTACTACTTACTTTGGTGAACATTCATGCGGGAACTGCTCGATTCAGATTTGATTTGACAGCTGAAAAGCGATACACCATTTCCGATGCTACCATCCGACTTCTCGAAAACTTAGAGGATGTGGTGTATATCGAAGTATACCTCGCCGGCGAGCTCAACGCTGACTTTAAACAGCTCCAAAAATCTATCCGCGAAACGCTTGAAGAGTTTCAGGTATATGCCGGGGCAAATCTAGATTTTCGATTCGTAGACCCTACCGACCAGCCCGACTCAAAAGCACAACAAGCATTTTATCAAACGCTCATCCAAAAGGGGATTCCTGCAACAAATCTATTTGATAAAGAAGATGGAAAACGTACAGAAAAAATCATATTCCCAGGGGCCCTCATAACCTATAAAAACCGTGAAACCGGTGTATTACTGCTCAAAGGTAACCAATCGGCATCCCCGCAAGAGCAACTCAACCAATCGGCAGAAGGAGTTGAATATAACCTCGCATCAGCCATTCGAAAACTTTCTGCTACCCGAAAGAAAACAATCGCTTTTGTAGAAGGGCACGGCGAATACACCGCCGAAGAAACCGCCGGAATTACAGCAGCTCTCACTGAGTTCTATATTGTAGATCGGACATCACTACAAAACCCTCAGTTACAAGAGTATGATGCATTAGTATTGGCGCGGCCTCAACAACGTTTTTCGGAAGTTGAAAAATTTACACTTGACCAATACATTATGAACGGTGGCAGTACGCTGTTTTTCCTCGATGCTATCCAGATGAATGTAGATAGTATAGCTCAAGGAGGAACCTATGCTTTTGGGTATGACCTCAATTTAGAAGAACTCCTTTTTCAATATGGCGTGCGAATCAATTACGACTTGATTCAAGACCGGCAGCAACCTGGTATCTTAGAAGTATATGCCGGACAATTTGGAAATCAGCCCCGTATTCAACCTTTTCCATGGCCATATTTCATGTACCTGAACCGATTTAGCGGACATCCTATCGTGAAAAATATGGATTTAGTATTAGCAAAATTCATTAGCTCGATCGATACTGTGAAAAGTGCCTCAAAAGTTTCTAAAACACCGCTGATGTTCACCTCGCAGTACTCTCGTACACGTAAAATGCCAAACATGGTCGATTTAAATGAAATTCGCCAAGAAATGGATTATCAATATTTCAATAAGTCGTTCATACCCGTTGCCTATTTACTGGAGGGAACGTTTCAATCGATGTACGCCCTACGTTTTCCACCACGCGGAATCCAAACCGAAGTAGTAAAACAAAGCCCTATCAACTGTAAAATACTTGTGGTTTCCGATGCCGATATTTTACGCACTGATACAGACCCTCGGACCGGGCGTCCACTTCCAATCGACTACGATCGGATACGCCAAAAACCGCTTTCTAATGCCGAATTTGTACTCAATGCACTTTCATATATGATTGATGAAGACGGACTGATTGCCTCAAAAAAGAAACAAGTAACACTACGATTGCTCGACAGGGCACGCCTACAAACCGAATCCCTCCAATGGCAGTTGCTAAACTTAGGCATTCCTGTTATGTTCGTTTTATTGTTTGGAATTGCCCGACGATACTGGCGCCAATACAAATACGAAAAATAGTATAACATGCCCGCCAAAAAGCCTAAAAGTGTGTATATATGCCAAAATTGCGGCTATAAATCCCCCAAACTAATGGGTAAATGTCCTTCGTGCAGCCAGTGGAATTCTTTCGTTGAAGAACTCGAAGAAAGTGCCTCCCCAATTAAGCATGATTGGCGTATCAACTCAGGTATTGCGCCTTCAGCAGCATCCAAACCCTTACCGTTAGCAGAAATTTCGTCTCAGCAAGAAGAACGCATTATCACTCCGGATGGAGAATTGAATCGAGTACTAGGAGGTGGCCTCATGCCCGGCTCTGTTACGCTAATTGGTGGCGAGCCCGGCATCGGGAAATCAACACTCATGCTTCAAATTGCTGTAAATTTACCGCAGTATAATATCCTGTATGTGTCGGGCGAAGAGTCGGAAAAACAAATTAAACTCCGTGCTAATCGGCTTAAAGAGGCCGTGGGCACATGTTCCGTACTCACCGAAACGAACCTCTCTGCCATTTTTAGAACCGTTGAACAGTTTAAACCAGATATTCTCATTATCGATTCTATCCAAACGCTTGCTCTTCCTGCTTTGGAGTCGGCAGCTGGTAGCGTATCGCAAGTGCGCGAATGTACTGCCCAGCTCATACGTTTTGCCAAAGAAACCCACATTCCTGTTTTTCTAGTGGGTCATATTACTAAAGAAGGGAGCTTAGCAGGTCCTAAAGTGTTAGAGCACATGGTAGATACTGTTCTTCAATTCGAAGGCGACCGCCATATGAGTTACCGCATACTACGTACGATTAAAAACCGATTTGGCTCTACAGCAGAAATCGGCATTTACGAAATGCGATCGCATGGCTTACGGGAGGTAACCAACCCTTCGGAAATATTACTTTCCCAACGCGATGAGCCCCTTAGCGGCATCACTATTGGCACTTCACTCGAAGGTAACCGCCCCCTACTCGTCGAAATTCAATCGTTGGTATCTCCTTCAGCGTATGGAACTCCTCAACGGAGTTGTACAGGCTTCGATGCCAAACGACTCAATATGCTATTAGCTGTTTTGGAAAAGAGAGGAGGATTTAAAGTAAACTTTCAAGATGTCTTTCTCAACATCACCGGCGGGCTTAAAGTAGAAGATCCTGCCATCGACTTAGCCGTCTGCATGTCAATCATCTCCTCTTTAGAAGACATTCCGATTACCCAACATAGCTGTTTTGTTGCCGAAGTAGGCCTAGGCGGCGAAATCCGCGCTGTAAACCGCATTGAAAACCGCATTGCAGAAGCAGAAAAACTTGGCTTTCAGCGCGTATTCATTTCAAAATATAATGCCAAAGGGCTCGATACACAGCGCTATCATACCACCCTTGAAGTAGTAAGCAAATTGGAAGATGTATTCGAAATTTTATTTAAATAGAACATAAAAAATAAAGAGATTGCCTCATTGAAAGACAATCTCTTCACTAAAAAAGAGTGTAAAACGTCAAAAATAAGCTGCTTACTTAATTTCAACTTCTGCACCTAACTCTTCAAGTTCTTTCTTGATAGTCTCAGCCTCATCTTTAGGAATACCCTCTTTAATAGGCTTCGGTGCTTCATCAACTACAGCTTTTGCTTCTTTCAAGCCTAAACCTGCGATATCTTTCACAGCTTTAACAACTTTCAATTTTTGAGCACCACCTGACTTCAAGATTACATCAAACTCAGTTTTTTCTTCTACAGCCTCGCCACCATCACCAGCTCCGCCAGCTACCATAACAGGAGCAGCCGCTGCTGCAGGCTCAATACCATACTCATCTTTCAAGATGGTAGCCAATTCGTTCACCTCTTTTACAGTAAGGTTTACGAGCTGTTCAGCGAATTCTTTTAAATCTGCCATTTTTAGTTGTTTTTAAAGTATAATTCAAATAATTAATAATATATGGAAGCTTTACGGAACCAAATAAATAGTGGAAGCTATTTGTGTTCCAGCGTAACAACTCTAAAGAATTGTATCTTTTCGATACATATACTTCTGCAAAGGACTAACAGGACTAACCTTCGCGTTCTTCCAAAGTTTTCAGCAAACCGGCAAGGGTATCGCCTCCACTTTTTAGTGCAGAAACCACATTCTTAGCAGGAGATTGTAACAAGCCAATCAATTCGCCAAGAAGCTCTTGCTTAGATTTAATCTGAGATAAAGCTTCTAATTGGTCGCCACCTACATACAAAGCAGTATCAATAGAAGCACCCTTCAGAAGAGGCTTTGGATTATCTTTTTTACCAGATTTCTTGTGGAAGTCCTTCAATACTTTTGCAGGAAGGTTTGCCACCTCCGGAGAAAACATTACACCTGAAAACCCTTTCAATACAGAATCGAATTCTGTATAATCCGTGTCAAGATTTTCTAATGCCTTCTTTATTAGCGTATTCTTATATACAGTATACTCTATACCTTTCTCGAAACATGCCTTGCGAAACTGATTCACTTCTGCGACAGTCATTCCAGAAGAATCTGCAATATAGAAGTAGTCTGTAGATTTTAATTTTTCTGTGAGTTCTTGAACTACGTTAATTTTTTCTTCTCGTGTCATGGCTATATTATATTCCTGCTATAGATGTCTTATCAATACGAATTACGGGGCTCATAGTACTTGAAAGGCTAATGCTCTTTACATATGTACCTTTAGCAGCGGAAGGTTTTAACTTCAAAATAGTGCTAAGCAATTCTTGAATATTACCCTCTAACTTATCTGGCTCGAAGGATGCTTTACCAACGCTTGTATGAATGATGCCGAACTTATCCACTTTGAAGTCGATCTTACCGGCTTTAACATCTTGCACTGCTTTTCCAATGTCCATAGTTACTGTACCGGCTTTAGGGTTAGGCATCAAACCTCGGGGACCAAGTACACGCCCCAATCGACCTACTTTAGCCATTACAGTTGGCATTGTAATAATAACATCCACATCAACCCAACCACCTTCAATTTTCTTGATGTACTCATCTAACCCAACATGGTCAGCACCTGCTTGCTTGGCTTCTTCCTCTTTATCAGACGTACACAGTACAAGTACGCGTACTTGTTTACCGGTTCCATGAGGCAAAGCAACTACCCCACGCACCATTTGGTCAGCTTTTCGAGGATCCACTCCTAAGCGAACATCAATATCCACAGAAGCATCGAACTTCGTTGTGGTAATTTCTTTAACGATTTTGCAGGCATCTGAAAGACCGTATTCTTTCGTGCGGTCATATTTCTCGAATGCTTGCTTATGTGCTTTTGACAACTTTCCCATCGTAGTATAATTTATGAATTCCAAGGAGCATCTCCTGTAATCGTAATTCCCATGCTTCTTGCAGTACCTGCTATCATTTTCATAGCAGATTCTACTGTAAAACAATTCAAATCAGGCATTTTGGTCTCAGCAATTTCTTTTACTTGATCCCAACTTACACTACCTACTTTTGAACGGTTTGGCTCAGATGAACCCTTTTTAATCTTTGCAGCATCTTGTAGGAGTACTGCCGCAGGAGGCGTTTTAACTACAAAATCAAATGACTTGTCAGAATATATGGTTACTACTACCGGAAGCACCTGCCCTGCCTTCTCTTGCGTGCGGGCATTAAACTGCTTACAGAAGTCCATAATATTAAGCCCTTTACTACCTAATGCAGGCCCTACGGGTGGTGATGGGTTTGCTGCCCCTCCTTTAATTTGCAGCTTTAAAAACCCTGTTACTTCTTTTGCCATTTTATTCTACTTTTTCTACTTGTGAATAGTTTAATTCGACAGGCGTGTTCCGACCAAATATTTTTACCATCACGTTCAATTTCTTTTTCTCTTCAAAGACTTCTTCTATAGTCCCTGTAAATCCGTTGAACGGCCCATCAATTACTTTTACTTCTTCGCTTACCAGATACGTAGTATCATCTTCGACTTCAAACTCATTGGTTTCATTTACCTTACCTAAAATTCGGTTAATTTCTGCCTCTCTCATAGGTTTGGGTAGTGCTGTAGGATCTTGACCATCCACAGTTAAAAAACCAATAATACCGGGCACCCCTTTAATTAAGTGCATTACTTCGCCATGAGTTACATCTGCTTTCACCATTACATAACCAGGAAAATAATTTTTTTCCACAGCTACTTTCTTGGTTTTACCGTCCTTCATTTTTCGTACTTGGAAAACCTTGTGAGAGGGCACTAAAACTTCAGTAATGTAATCGTTCAAACCATAATTAGAGATTTCCTTCTCTAAGTAGGCTTTCACTTTTTTCTCTTGCCCGCTAATGGCTCTTACCACGTACCAATTCAGCTCACTCATTGCGAAATGGATTTTTTAATTAGAAAGAATCGTAATAAGCATCTAATCCTGTTTTAAAAACAAAGTCCATTAAGCCAATTAGTAAGGCAAAAATTAACGATGCAACTAAAACGAGAATTGAGCTTTCTTGCAACTCAGCATAGGTAGACCAGGTCACGTGCTCAGTCATTTCTGTTTTCGATTCTTTTAAAAAAGCTACTAACTTTTTAAACATAATTTTTAACGTTTTAAGGGAGAAAACACCCTAACAAATAGCACGGGCGGTAAGATTCGAACTCACGACCTACGGTTTTGGAGACCGCCGCTCTACCAGCTGAGCTACGCCCGTTTTTCCCCTATTGTTTAAAGGGAGTGCAAAATTAAAGAAAGCCAAGAAACTTTAAAAGAATACTCCTTAATTTTTTACAGCTATTTTGCTGAAAAAGAAGATTTTATGAAATTGATAAAATAAAGCCCTGTTAATTAATTAACAGGGCTTTTATATATAGGAACTGTGCTATACTTATTCTACAATTTCAGTTACCTGGCCGGCACCTACCGTACGACCACCTTCGCGAATCGCGAAACGTAAACCTTTCTCCATCGCTACCTCTTTCTGCAAGTTTACAGTGATAGTAACGTTATCACCAGGCATTACCATTTCTACGCCTTCTTCTAAGATGATTTCACCGGTTACATCAGTGGTACGGAAGTAGAACTGAGGGTTATAACCTTTGAAGAATGGAGTATGACGACCACCTTCATCTTTCGAAAGCACGTATACCTCTGCTTTAAATTTCGTGTGAGGTGTTACACTACCCGGCTTACAGATTACCATACCACGACGAATCTGCTCTTTATCAATACCACGTAGCAATAAACCTACATTATCACCTGCCTCACCACGATCAAGGATTTTACGGAACATCTCAACACCTGTGATAGTAGATGTGAGTTTCTCAGCACCCATACCAATAATTTCTACTTGTTCGCCTGAGTTGATGATTCCTCTCTCAATACGACCGGTAGCTACAGTACCACGACCTGTGATAGAGAATACATCTTCAATTGGCATTAGGAAAGGTTTATCAGTTACACGAGGAGGAATTGGAATATGCTCATCTACAGCATCCATCAATTCTTTCACTGTATTTACCCATTTTTCTTCACCGTTCAATGCACCTAATGCAGAACCTTGAACTACAGGGATATTATCGCCATCGAACTCATAGAATGAAAGCAACTCACGAATTTCCATTTCTACTAGCTCTAATAATTCCTCATCATCCACCATATCTACTTTGTTCATGAAAACAACAATAGCCGGTACACCTACCTGACGAGCCAACAGGATATGCTCACGTGTTTGAGGCATTGGACCATCTGTAGAAGCTACTACTAAGATAGCGCCGTCCATCTGTGCAGCACCTGTTACCATGTTTTTCACATAGTCAGCGTGACCAGGACAGTCAACGTGTGCATAGTGACGTGTAGCGGTTTGATACTCCACGTGTGAAGTATTAATGGTGATACCACGCTCTTTTTCTTCCGGAGCGTTGTCAATAGAAGAAAAGTCGCGAACTTCAGAAAGACCTGCATCTGCCAAAACTTTTGTAATTGCAGCGGTCAATGTTGTTTTTCCGTGGTCAACGTGACCGATTGTACCTATGTTTAAGTGCGGTTTCGAACGGTCAAATGTTTCTTTAGCCATCTTTTTGTGCTATTAAAAGTAAATGAATTAATAAAGCTAGAGTGTGAGAAATATAGAGCTAAGGATGGGATTTGAACCCACGACCTCTTCCTTACCAAGGAAGTGCTCTACCCCTGAGCTACCTCAGCAATACAATTAATTGAGCGGGAGACGAGGCTCGAACCCGCGACCTACAGCTTGGAAGGCTGTCGCTCTACCAACTGAGCTACTCCCGCTTATCAAACTTGCACAAAACTTATGTGGGGGGAGCAGGATTCGAACCTGCGAAGGCAGAGCCAACGGATTTACAGTCCGTCCCAGTTGACCGCTTTGGTATCCCCCCTTTACAAGCGTTGTGTAAATTTGGAGTGCAAAACTATATTCTTTTTTTTTAAGTGCAAACATTTTTTCTAAAATAATTGTAGCCCCATTTTGCAAAGCAAAATACTTGGCTTTTGAGGACTTTCCACTGGAATACGAGCGACATTACGATAGGAGTAGAATTTCCTGTGATTGCCTTCGACAAACCAAGAATGTCAGGTATATTTAGGGGCTTTGTTCAACACTGATCTTCCGATTATATGACCTTACTTAACGATACGTTTGCTACCCTCGATTATGCACAAAAATGCGACTATGCCGACCCCCTCAAACATTTCCGAAAAGAGTTTTACATACCAGAACACCACGGTGAACCTACAGTCTACTTTTGTGGAAATTCATTAGGATTACAACCCAAAAGCACCAAAAGATATATTTTAGATGAACTTGAAAATTGGAAAAAATATGGAGTAGAAGGACATTTCAAAGGAGACCTACCATGGATGCCCTACCATAAGCCACTTTCGCCATTACTCGCTGAAATCGTAGGGGCTAATGTACACGAAGTAGTTGCCATGAATGCCCTCACGGTGAATTTACATTTAATGATGGTGTCCTTTTATCGTCCCACTGCTAAACGATTTAAAATCCTGATGGAAGGTGGTGCGTTTCCATCCGACCAATATGCCGTAGCCTCGCAAGTAGCCTATCATGGATTTTCGCCTGAGGAAGCCATCATCGCCTTGCAACCTAGGCAAGGAGAAGAAACACTACGCCCCGAAGATATTCTGCATACTATTGAAGCCAATCGCGATTCGCTTGCTCTCGTGATGATGGGTGGCGTCAATTATTACACCGGACAACTCTTCCCATTGGCTAGTATCGTGGAAACTGCTCATGCAATAGGGGCATTCATAGGGTTTGATTTGGCGCATGCCGTTGGGAACGTACCTTTACATTTGCACGATTGGGAAGTAGATTTTGCCACTTGGTGTTCGTATAAGTATTTAAATTCGAGCCCTGGAGGTGTTTCGGGGGTATTTGTGCACGAAAAGCATGGGCTAAATTTAGACACTCCGCGCTTTGCCGGCTGGTGGGGGCATAACCAAGAAGAGCGGTTTCTGATGAAAGAAGATTTCAAACCCATGTTAGGGGCTGAAGGCTGGCAATTGAGTAATGCCCCAATTTTGCTAATGGCGGCTCATCGCGCTTCGCTGGAAGTATTTCAGAAAGCTACTATGCCCGCCTTGGTAGAAAAAAGCCAAAAACTTACAGCGTATTTGTATGAATTGATGCGTAAGTTACAAAATGAACAAAACCAAGTGGGTTTGCGCATTATCACTCCTGAAAATCCACATGAAAGAGGATGTCAGCTTTCGCTTATATTGCAACCCTATGGTAAAGCAATTTTTGAGTACCTTACAGCACGAGGAGTAATAGCCGATTGGCGCGAGCCAGATGTAATTCGCGTGGCTCCTGTGCCTCTATACAATTCGTTTACTGATGTTTTTCGTTTTTACACAATCTTAAAAGATGCCATCGGCTCTCTGTAAAAAATATGGCTTCTCCTTTTGAATTACTGGTTCAACATTTTCCTTTTTCGCCAACCGAAGGGCAAACCGAGGCATTTCGTAAGCTAGATGCCTTCTTACAAGACCACAGTACCCAACGGCATACCTTACTCTTAAAAGGATACGCGGGCACGGGCAAAACCACTTTAATTTCTACACTAGTACAAGCACTTCGCTACTTTAAATACCGCTATATTTTACTCGCTCCAACGGGGAGGGCAGCAAAGGTGATGTCGTCGTATGCACAACGGAAAGCATTTACGATTCATAAAATTATTTTTAAACCAGAGCAAGATAGCCAAGCCGGATTCTTTCGTTTCATTCGGCAAGCTAATACACATAGGGATACCATTTTTATAGCCGACGAGGCTTCTATGATTGGTCATTCCGATGGACTCAGTTCACGTAGTTTACTCGAAGAACTCATCAATTATGTATTTCAAGAAGAAGACGCCAACAATAAACTCATTTTAGTAGGTGATACTGCGCAACTTCCTCCAGTACATCAATCGGTAAGCCCCGCATTTAATGTAGATATCTTAGAGAACTTCCGTTTACAACTACAAAGTGTAGAGTTGCAAGAAGTTGTACGGCAGGCGCAAGGTTCAGGCATCTTGAGTAATGCTACGGCAATCCGTGAACAAATTCGGCAAAACACGTTTCAGCTACAAATTCATACACGCTCTTTCCGCGATATTTACCGAATGACTCATGAAAAATTAGAAGATGGCTTGCGGTATGCGTACGAAAAATTTGGCATCGAGAATACATGCGTCGTCTGCCGATCAAACCGAGAAGCCACACAATTTAACCAGATGATTCGCAGGCAAATTCACTTGAGCGAGCAAGAAATTGAAGCTGGCGATTTTCTGATGATTGTAAAAAATAATTACATGTGGCTCCCTGCTGACTCTCCGGCTGGTTTTTTGGCAAACGGTGAGTTTGTTCAAATTCAAAGCGTAAATAATATAGAAGAACGTTACGGATTTCGCTTTGCCGACTTACGCCTTAGGTTGGTAGACTGTCCTGACCATCCTACGTTCGAAGCCAAGGTACACCTAAACACACTGCACTCGTTTAGCCCAAACTTAAAACAGGAAGATCAAGAAGCATTACTAGGAAAGGTGATGCAAGCTCATATGAACGAGGTAACAGAAAATGTTAAAATGAATGACTTGTTACAAACTGACCCTTACCTAAATGCGTTACAAATAAAGTTTGCCTACGCGCTTACGTGCCACAAATCGCAGGGAGGGCAATGGAATGCTGTTTTTGTAAATATGGGATTTGTTCGACCCGAAATGTACAATACCGAATGGCTTCGATGGCTCTACACAGCATTCACACGTGCGACAGACGAACTATATTTGGTAAACTTTCTACCACAGTTTTTTCGTTAGTTTTGTATTCAAATTTCAACTTAAACATAGTTTCTATGAGAAAGAATGTATTTGCTGCTCTATTATTAGCACTGATGGCAAGTTGTGCACTCTCAACCTTGGCACAAGACAATGCCAAAGCTGCCAAAATCGAATTCCAAGAAAGTACTTACGAATTTGGGGACATTTATCAAGGAGATGTGGTAAGCCACACGTTCACCTTTGAAAACACTGGTGAGGCACCACTTGTACTCACTAACATCGCCACTACCTGTGGATGTACAGCACCGGAATGGCCTCGTGAACCGATTATGCCTGGTGAAACCGGCGAGATTTTAATCACGTTCAACAGCACCGGTAAAATGGGAATTCAAAACAAAGTAATTACCGTGTTTTCAAATGCTTCTAATCCGCAAGAACGCATTAGCATTACTACCAACATATTACCCAAAAAATCGGAAGGGCAATAACCCAGCTTTAATATGCATACGAAAGACCTTGAAAGTTCAAGGTCTTTTTTTATGCAGTTTGCGTGCTTTTTAAAACCACCCAAGCCAGTTGCCCCCACCCCATAATTAAGGCGACCCCTCCAAAAGGGGTTACAGCCCCTAAAATACCAACATTGGTAAAACACAGTAGATATAACGAACCTGAAAAAATGAGCATGCCAGCCAATAAAAACCACCCTGCGCGCATCAGGCCTTTTTGCCCATTAAACTGCGCCAATGCTCCTACCCCCAACAAAGCCAAGGTATGGTAAAAATGATAGGAAACGGCTGTTTCATAAGTATCAACACGTCCACTGGCTACTAAAAAATCTTTCAGAGCATGTGCCCCAAAAGCCCCTAAGCTTACGGCAAACGCACCCGAAATCGCTGCCGCTGCTAACAAACTTCTAGCTTTCATTATGTATATTTTCGTAATCAATAGTTTTTCATACGAAATTAGCGAAATGAAACATCTCTTGTTGCTTTTAAGCTTTTCCGTTTTCAGCTCTTGCTTAGTGTGGGGGCAATCTGCCGTATTTGCCTACAAAAACATTCAAAATGGGCGTAGCGATTTTATGAGTGTACGAAATATGCCTAACCAAACTGATGCTGAGTTTCTTGCTAACCTCAAGTTGGTAGAGTTAGTGAACGATGACCTCATGATTCGAAAAGTAGCTTCTACCGGTAAAAAAGGGCACGGAGTCGTAATTATGGCAACGGTGGAGTTGGGAAGTGGTAAAACACTTTCGGTTTATGGAGCTGCCTTGGGGCATCCCTCGCCTCAAATTGCTGAGCAATTTGCCGTCAGCAACATGAGGCAAATGAATCCCGAATGGAAAAATGGCAAATACATTATCGTTCAAAAATTTAAAGATTAAACTAACATGGCTTTTCATATACGTATTGGGCAGGGCTACGATGTCCACAAACTAGCTCAAGGACACCCTTTTTGGCTTGGAGGAATTCAACTTGAACACACCCATGGCGCTGTAGGGCACTCTGATGCCGACGTGCTCATTCATGTAATTTGCGATGCCCTTTTGGGGGCTGCCGCTTTGCGCGACATCGGCTATCATTTTTCTGATAAAGACCCTCAGTATAAAGGCATCGACAGTAAAATTTTGCTGAAAGAAGTGATGAAATTAGTGCGAAATGCCGGCTACGAGGTGGGAAATGTCGATGTAACGGTATGTTTAGAACAGCCCAAAGTCAACCCCTACATTCCTAAAATGCAGGCATGCTTGGCAGAAGTTATGCAAATTCCCCAAGAAGATATTTCGCTGAAAGCCACCACTACTGAAAAATTAGGGTTTGTAGGCAGAGAAGAAGGTGTTGCTGCACACGCTGTTGCGCTGATTTATAAAAACCCATAAAAAAAGCCACCCATTCAAAGGTGGCTTTTGGATTCTTAGCAAGTTTATTTACTGTTTTGCTACAAGTTGTACGGTAAGTTCGAAGTCGTCGTAAATGGTTTTATCGCCGAGGTTATCGAAGAAACTACCCGACCCATAACGGATATCATACTCAGCACGATCGACTACAATTTCTGCCTTAGCTGTGATAACCCCGTTTTCTTCTTGTACAGTTGCCGGAAAACGAATCTCCTTTGTAATGCCTTTAATAGTAAGATCCCCTGTGATTTTGTAGGTATTTTCACCTTGCCACAGTGCTTTTGTAATTGTAAGGGTTGAAGTGGCATGGTTTGCTACTCCAAAAAAGTCGTCGGACTTAAGATGCCCCAAAAGCTTATCAGCTATTTTACCGTTCAGGTCGCTACAAGTCATCGAAGCCATGTCAATTTCAAAATAACCTCCTACAAGCTTGCCTTCTTCCATTTCTAAATTACCCTTCGCAATGCTAATGTTTCCTGTGTGCCCACCGGTTACTTTCTTCCCTACCCACACTATATTACTCTCGTTGATATCTACGTTGTAGCGTGTAGGTTTCTCGGCAGCCTTGAAAGCAAAGCCTACCAAACCAATAAAAGTGAATAACACAATGCGTTTCAATGTTTTCATAATAATCTACTTTAATACAATTAATGTTTATACAAATAACGTTTACACATCAAACTTGCATACTAGTGAATTGGTTCAAAAAAGTTGATGCTTTTTAAGGATATCCTGTAAGAGGAGCAAGTGGTAAACGTTGTAAACAAAGTTTCAGTCGAATAATTTTGCGAACCGACTCTTCCACCTGCGCTCGAAACGATACATCAGTCCGCATTGCTTCTACTACCGATTGTACCGCTGTAGGCACATCGGGTTCCATCAAAATCATATCGCACCCTGCTTTCACTGCTTCCAATGCTGCATTTGGCACGTTCCGCACCCCGCCCATACGCATGGCATCGGTAACCACAATACCTTTAAAGCCCATTTTTTCCTTGAGCAAATCGGTTACTACTGCGCGCGAACAACTCGCCGGCAAGCCTTTAGTATCGTATGCAGAATTGTCTTCAATGGCAAGATGACCTACCATGATGCTCAGTAATCCGCTATCGATTAAAGGCTGATAGACACTTATTTCTTTCAATTCACCTGAAATTATCGGTAGCATCGCGTGGCTATCGCCAGTAACATAGCCATGCCCCGGAAAATGTTTGGCGGTGGCTACAATTCCCATCGCCTGTGTAGTCTTCACAAACTGCCCTGCCAATTCGGCTACTGCCAAAGTATCTTCGCCAAAGGTACGGTTGCCAATTGCCTCATTGTTTGGGCTGAGGTCGGCAACTGGTGCATAGTTCTGATGAATCCCTATTTCTTTTAAAGATGATGAAATGATGGCTGCTATAGAATCTACTGCTTCGATCGTTTTTAACGAGTTGGTTCTAGGAACTTTGGGCAATCCACTGATTTTGTTGTTCAACAAACTAGGCTCTGCATCGGCACTGTACAGCAAAGGGATGCCATTGTGTAACCGAGCTAGTGAATCGAATCGGGCAACGCGCTTTACAAACTCTTTTTTAGAACCTTTCAGTAAAATAACCCCTCCTAATTGCTGTGCCTCAATCCATTTTTCTAATATTTTATCGGGCTGCCCATATACCCCTGCTGCCGCCAAAAACAGTTGCCCTGCCATTTCTTCGGTAGTTAGCGAGTGCAATATCAGTTCGATCTGCCAATCAAGCCATAAGGATGGACGCCAAAAATCGCTAAGAGTTGCCGCAGCATAGGCAGGTAAATTTCCTTTTGAAAGCACATCTTTGTGCGCTTCTTTGGGTAGATGTTTAAATACATGAGCCTGCAACAATTCGGAAAGTTGTAGGCTCATCCAGCCTTTTCTTTGCAGTTTTTTCCAAAGTAAAGGCAGTACTTCTAGCATAAGTTCATCCATTGAGCATGCCATCACTTGTGGGAACGCTGCCCCCACCGTTTGTTGTAGCCGGGCCGTATTGCTTATAAATTGCTCACTGAGTTCTTCTGCATGTTGCTCGACTAAATTTGCCATAGTGGTAGAATCGCCAAGGTGTTGCAGTTTTCGAAAGGTTTGTAAAACCGAAGCATTTGGAGCAATACTAAAGGTGATGGGTACAAACTCCTCGTTGAACTGGTCGGGTTGGGTAACATACCTATGCCGAACCGAGATGTCAGATGCCGAATGGATATACCTACCTATTGTATTTTGCGGCTGCTGCAAAAACGGATATAAAGAATTAGCGACGTAATCGCGTTTGGTATGCCCGAAAAAAAAATGAAGAGGGATCGAATCGGCAGCAGCTTTTTGCACAAAGTGGGCTAAGCGTAATGCATATTCCCAATCGGAATACACGGCTTCGGGTTCAAAGAAAAAATCATCAATTACAAAAGCAATCTTTTGTTTTTCTGCTAAGGGTTGCCCGTTCAATGCTCCCAAGAAGCAGCAAAAAAATACGCCAAGTAGCCAATATTCTTTCATTGCGAGTATCATTTTTTACAGAAAAGCCCCCCCTAACAGTAGGGCGGGCTTTCAATAGATTTAGAATGTACAAACGCTTATTGCTTTGCGCTAATTTTATCGTAGGCTTCCATTACTGCTTTCACATGTCCTCTGGAAGTTTCTAGCAAGGCTTTTTCATCGTCGTTCAATTGAAGTTCAATTACTTTTTCCACACCGTTTTTGCCCAAAATCACAGGAACGCCTAAGTAACAATCATCGATACCATACTCGCCTTCGAGCTTGATACATACCGGAAACACACGACGCTGGTCTTTCACGATAGCTTCTACCATTTGAGCCGCCGCCGAGCCAGGCGCATACCAGGCAGAAGTGCCCATCAGTTTTACGAGCTCGCCGCCCCCAAACTTGGTACGTTCTACAATCGCATCAAGCTGTTCGTCGTCGATAAGCTCTGTTACCGGAATACCTCCTACCGTAGTGTAACGAGGTAGGGGAACCATGGTATCGCCATGTCCGCCCATTAATACAGCTTGAATATCTTTAGGCGACACATTCAGCGCTTCTGCTAAAAAGGCGCGATAGCGCGCTGTATCTAAAATACCTGCCATTCCCATTACTTTATTGCGGCTTTTCCCGGCTTTCATGTGTGCCGCGTAGGTCATCACATCAAGAGGGTTCGATACCACAATAATAATGGCATCTGGTGAATGAGCAATTACATTTTCAGTTACACTATTTACGATACGTGCATTGGTTTCAATGAGGTCGTCGCGGCTCATACCCGGCTTACGCGGTAACCCTGAGGTAATTACCACTACATCTGACCCTGCCGTTTTGCTGTAATCGTTGGTAGAACCTACTGTACGAGTATCGTAAAGGTTAATGGGCGATTTCTGCCAAATATCCAACGATTTTCCTTCGGCAAACCCTTCTTTAATATCTACAACTACAACTTCGTTTACCACTTCGCGGTATGCCAATACGTCAGCACAAGTGGCTCCAACATTACCCGCTCCTACTACAGTTACTTTCATGAGATGATGTGTTAAATGATTGGATGAATAAATTTTTCGGTTGAAGGCTAATATACTAAAGCGAACTTGCTTTTTAAGTGCAAAATTCAAAAATATTCCCCTTGACCCAATGAACGAAACTAGGCGTTTGCCGAATCGTTTTTATAACCTACTAAGCGGATGTTTTGGAACGCAGTAGCCGCATCTTCCCTTTTTTTCTTACATTTGAATGTACTGACTATGTGGCAGCAACCCCGATTGCCGCAGGCAATTTGTGATGCTGTATCCAATGCTCATCTTATTTTAATTAATTTATTATGAATTACGGACAAGAATTCAGAAAATATGCTGTAAAGCATCAAGGGATTAGTGGTAATACATTCGATAGCTACGTAGGCGATATTACCAACCTAACCCCCAACATTATTGAAGAACGTCAAATGAACATCGCCGTGATGGACGTGTTTTCACGCCTAATGCGCGATCGCATCATCTTCTTAGGCACGGGAATCGACGAGCAAGTAGCCAACATCGTGGTGGCTCAGTTGCTTTTTTTGGAATCGGTAGATGCTAAAAAAGACATTCTCATTTATGTAAATAGCCCAGGCGGATCCGTGTATGCCGGCTTAGGGATTTATGATACCATGCAGTACGTAGCCCCCGATGTGGCGACCATTTGTACTGGTATGGCGGCTTCTATGGGCGCCGTGTTACTTTGTGCCGGTAAAAGCGGAAAACGTTCGTGTTTACCACACGGCAGAGTGATGATTCACCAACCGTTGGGTGGAGCACAAGGGCAGGCATCGGATCTAGAGATTACAGTGCGCCAAGTGCAGCTACTCAAAAAAGAACTGTATGAAATTTTAGCTAAACATAGCGGGCAAGAATACGACAAGATTTGGCAAGACTCTGACCGCGATTATTGGATGACTTCCAAAGAAGCTAAAGAGTATGGGCTTATCGACGAAGTACTCGAACGTAGAAAATAATTTTATTTCCGTATACTGCTTACAAGTATACGCTTTTAATAATCATGTTTTAGTGCGATTGGCTGCTTTGAAGCAGCCAATCTTTTAAGAAGAATTTTCATTAATGGCAGAAATAACCTGTTCGTTTTGCGGTGCCCCAAAAAACCGTGTGGAACTTATGGTTTCCGGCGTCAATGGACACATTTGTAACAATTGCATTGAGCAAACTAACCATATTTTGCAGGAGGAACGTCGTTCTAAGAAACGAAAAAAGACTTCTAAATTTAAATTAGCCAAGCCCATCGAGATTAAGCAACATCTCGACGAGTACGTCATTGGGCAAGAAAAAGCCAAAAAAGTGCTTTCAGTGGCGGTGTACAACCATTACAAACGCCTCACCCAAAAACCCACGCGCGACGACGTGCAAATCGAAAAATCGAACATAGTGATGGTGGGTGAAACCGGCACGGGCAAAACCCTGCTTGCCAAAACGATGGCAAAAGTACTGCAAGTACCCTTTTGTATTGCCGATGCTACTGTAATCACCGAAGCCGGCTATGTAGGCGAAGATGTAGAAACCATCCTTACGCGCTTATTACAAGCTGCCGACTACGATGTAGAAGCTGCTGAACAAGGAATTGTTTACATAGACGAAATCGATAAAATTGCGCGAAAGTCGGATAACCCCTCGATTACCCGCGATGTAAGCGGCGAAGGGGTACAACAAGCTATGCTAAAACTGCTAGAAGGTACCGTGGTAAATGTACCACCACAAGGGGGGCGTAAACACCCCGACCAAAAAATGATTGCTGTCAACACAGAAAATATACTGTTCATTTGTGGAGGGGCTTTCGACGGGATTCAAGATACCATCGCCTCGCGCTTAAATACACAGCCTATTGGCTTTTCGGGCGAATCGAACCGATTAAGTAATATGCCCAAAGAAAACCTTTTGCAGTACATCAATTCGCAAGATTTAAAATCGTATGGGCTTATTCCTGAACTGATTGGCCGTTTGCCAGTGATTACCCACCTCGACCCACTCGATGCAGTAGCACTTCAGCGGATTCTGACCGAGCCTAAAAATGCGTTAGTGCGTCAATACCAAAAGCTGTTTAAAATGGAAAACATTGACCTTTCTTTTGACAAAGAAGCTATAGATTTTGTGGTAGAGAAGGCAATGGAGTACAAATTGGGTGCTCGGGGGCTACGCTCCATTTGTGAGGCAATTATGCTCGATGCTATGTTTGAGCTACCTTCCGAAGAGAATGCAAAAACGCTCACAATTACCCACGATTTTGCAAAGGAACAGTTCGAGAAATCGTCGGAATTACAGAATTTAAAAGTGGCATAGCTATTAAAACTGGTTTGCCATAAAGCCCTCTTGCCCATGTAAGAGGGCTTTCTTTTTTAAATAAACTTATTTTTTAATGCTTTTTCGATGGCATCGGCTTTGGAGTTTACCTGCAACTTAAAGTAGATATTCTTAATGTGCGATTTTATCGTTTCTTTATGCACAAAAAGCTGATCGGCAATTACCGAATAACTCTTTCCTTTAGCCAAGAGCTCCAGCACTTCGGTTTCTCGCGGAGTTAAGGGGGTTTCATGGTTTTTCTGGAAAGAACTCACCACCATTCGGGCAATGTTGCTACTCATAGGAGCACCACCTTTTTTGACTTCTTCAATAGCTTCTGAAAGTTTAGAATAGTCTGATTCTTTGGTGATGTAGCCCGTAGCACCCGCACAGAGTGCCTCAAATACCATTTCGCTTCGATTGTGTACGGTAATTACAATGATATTGACCTCAGGCAAAAGTTTTTTAATCTTCTGAGTTCCCTGAATACCACTCATACCGGGTAGTTCAATATCCATTAAGATGATATCCGGGTTATCTTTTTCAATTTTTTTAAGTGCTTCTTCGCAATTGGTATATCGGCTTACAATCTCGTTGTTTTCCATACTACCAATTAATAATGCAAACCCATCTTGTACTTCAGGATTATCTTCAATGATTGTGATTTTAGTTTTTTCGTGTGCCATAATTAAAATATGTGTAAGCTGCGTTAGTGAGCAGAAACTGTCGTTATTACAGGCAATGATACTACTAAAGATACAAAGAATTTACTGAACTCGTTTCCTTAAAAAGTAGTGTATTGGCTCGGGGTGAGTCTATAGGGGTATTCTCAACGATCTACCATCGGGGCTTCCCATCCTGCAAATCTTCTCTATTTTTGCCTCTCTGATATGTAAGAAAGCCTTTAAACAGAACACGAATGTCCTCCAACGTTACATTGCGTAAAATCATTAAGTATTTATTGTACATACGTACAAGGTACATTTCTGAACGGAATTTTATCTTTTTGGTAAGCGCTTTGGTAGGGCTCGTCGCTGGGCTTGCTGCCGTATTGCTTAAGCAGGCAGTCCACTGGATTCATCATAACTTCACTGCGGAAGCCTACGATGAAAACTACTACCAACTCTTATACCCCATCGCTGGCTTGCTTATCACGGTATTGCTTGCCCGTTTGTTGTACACGCCTTTGCTAGGGCATGCCATTAGCGATATTTTATATTCTATTGCTAAGAAATCTTCAAAAATGGCACCTCGTAAAACCTACTCGCACATGATTACGAGCACATTTACCGTAGGTTTTGGAGGCTCTGCGGGGCTAGAGTCGCCCATTGTGCTTACCGGCTCGGCTATTGGCTCTAATATCGCAACGAAGCTGAACCTTCCGTACCAAACACGCACGCTGATGATTGGCTGTGGAACTGCCGGTGTAATTGCAGCGATCTTTAATGCACCTATTGCCGGACTGATTTTCAGTTTAGAGGTAATTCTTACCCAAGTTACGTTGGCAAACTTCATTCCTTTGCTCATTTCTTCGGTAAGTGCTACGCTGATATCTATCGTCCTTTTAGGCGACGATGTACTATTTTCTTTTTCGTTTGTAGATGGATACAGCGCCTACGACATCCCTTTTTATATGGGCTTAGGGGTTATTTGCGGGTTCTTTTCCATTGTGTTTTCTTACATTTTCCACGAAGTAGAACATCAGTTCGAGCGCATTCGGAACCATTATTTCCGTGCTTTAGCAGGTGGGGTGCTCCTGTCAGGGCTTATTTTCATGTGTCCGCCTGTCTACGGCGAGGGGTACTTTTCTATCCTTGCGCTGCTGATTGGG
>CAYMYI010000017.1:0-19952 GCA_964394585.1 uncultured Roseobacteraceae bacterium | reverse complement strand
CGAAGTGTATTATTTGAACAGTTCGACACAGGCTGGCTTTTTCTTCTGTTTTTAATTATTGTGGTATTTGTGAAAGCCCTTGCTTCTGCGGTAACCATTGGGGCAGGTGGTAGCGGTGGCACATTTGCCCCTTCTATGTTTTTAGGTGGTATTACCGGCTTTGCCTTTGCCAGGTTGGTCAACCTAACCGGCTGGGCAACCGTATCGGAAAGTAATTTTACGTTGGTAGGCATGTGTGGCGTACTTTGCGGCATTCAGTACGCTCCCCTTTCAGCTATTTTTTTGATTGCAGAACTTACCGGTGGTTACACGCTTTTCATCCCACTGATGACCGTTTCTGCCCTGGCATTCATTACCGTTTCCTATTTTAATCCAGAATCGCCTTATGTACGCTTTCTGATTAACCGAGGAGAATTGGTAAAGGGTAACGAAGACGAGAAAGTATTGCATTCACTTAAAATCGACCAACTCATTGAACGCGATTTAGTCCCTGTTCAGGTAGAGGGCATGCTTGAAGACCTTATTCAAGTGATTTCCCAGAGCAAACGAAATATTTTCCCTGTACTTACTGCCGAAGGCAAATTAGTGGGGATCATCACGCTCGACCACGTTCGCGAAATCATGTTCGATAACGAAAAGCGAAAGAAAGTTAGCATCCGCTCGCTGATGCACAAACCGCCCACCCTAGTACAACAAGATGAGGATATGGAATCGGTAATGCATAAATTTGAAACGAGTAATGCGTGGAACTTGCCTGTGGTCTCCCAAGGGAAATATGTAGGTTTTGTCTCAAAATCAAGGATTTTCGGATTATACCGCGAGCAACTCATCCGCCAGCATATTTCTTAAGTTTTCTGGATTTTTCGGCATACCATACCCACCTAGGTTATGTATATTTGTTGTATAGCGAAGCAATTGTATGGAATTTACTTATTTTTTGTATGGCAACATTATGGTATTGCAGCTTGAAGGCGACTTGCTGGGGGTTTCTCAGGAAAGCAACCTGTTGGCACTTGTAAATAGTTACCTGCTGTTTGGTAATTTCCACTGTATTGTGGATCTAAAGCGCATTCATTATATGAATAGTACTGGGCTGAGTTTTTTGGTTCGTGTACTGACTGCCTTAAAACAAAAACAAGGAAAAACCATCTTAGTAAACCCAAACCAACAGCTAATTAAATTACTCAAAATCACAAAGCTCGACCGCATGTTTACCGTTGCATCTTCGCAACATGCGGCCATACAATTACTCACCTAAAATAGAAACTAAATCAATACATCATATTACATAGAATAATGCAAAAGTTTACTGCTGATATTTTGTTGGGGATGCAATGGGGCGACGAAGGAAAAGGTAAAATTGTTGACTTCATGGCGCCTCGTTACGACATTGTAGCGCGCTTTCAAGGAGGCCCCAATGCCGGGCATACGTTAGCGTTCGAAGGGAAAAAGTTTGTGTTGCACCAAGTCCCTTCCGGGATTTTCCAAGAAAACACCTTAAACATTATTGGCAACGGCATGGTGCTCGACCTGATTACCCTACAGAAAGAGCTCAATATGCTAAAGGAAGCCGGTTTTACTACACAAAACAACCTGTTTGTATCGCGTAAAGCTCATGTAATTTTGCCGACGCATCGCCTGCTCGATGCTGCCTACGAACACCATAAAGGAGCACAAAAAATTGGTTCTACCTTAAAAGGAATCGGCCCTACCTACCAAGATAAAACCGGAAGAGTCGGTTTGCGCATCGGCGATTTGTTCTCGCTAAAGTTTAAAGAGCGATACGATGCTCTCGTAGAACGGCATTTGCAAATTTTGCGATTCCTACAATTTGAAGACTTTAACTTATCAGAATTAGAGGCTCCGTTTTTTTCGGCAATCGAGCATTTGCAATCGCTACAAGTAGCCAATACAGAGTATCTAATCAATAATGCACTGAAAGACGGGAAGAAAATTTTGGCAGAAGGGGCGCAAGGTTCTTTGCTCGACATCGATTTTGGTTCGTACCCTTTTGTAACTAGCTCGAACACTTCAAGTGCAGGCGTTTGTTCTGGATTAGGGCTGGCACCGTCGAGTGTCCGTAATGTATACGGCATTTTTAAAGCCTATTGTACTCGTGTTGGCTCAGGGCCCTTCCCTACTGAACTGTTAGACGAAGTTGGGGAACAATTGCAACAGCAAGGGCATGAGTTTGGTGCCACTACTGGCCGTAAACGCCGATGCGGATGGCTCGATTTGCCAGCGCTTCGGTACGCCGTAATGCTAAACGGTACTACCGAGCTGCTTATGATGAAGGCAGATGTACTCAATAACTTTGAAACAATCAAAGTGTGTACGCACTATAAACAAGCAGATGGCACACTTACGCAAGAAGTACCCTACGACCTCTTGCAAGAAACTGTTGAACCCGTTTATGAAACCCTTGAAGGTTGGCAGTGTGATATCCCTGCCGATACCTCTTTTCAGGAGCTACCCAAGCCATTACACCAATATATCCAATTTATTGAAGGGCATATAGGAGTACCGATAACCCTGGTTTCATACGGCCCTGACCGCACCCAAACGATACTAAAAACTTAACTACGACAAAAAAATATTATGCAACACAACAACTTACACACGTCAATTATTGCCAAGCAAACCTATGGCCAAGACTCTCTACAAGAAGATGCTTGGCTCAGCTATGCTTATGCACTATTGGCAATTGCCGGCTCAGACGGGGAAGTATCGCAGCCCGAGTTCGATTGGCTACTCAACGATTTCCTAGCGGTGATTGGCGTATCTGCTGAATTCAAAGAAAAAGTAAAAGCGTTTGATTATAAAAAAGCAAACCTGGAGAGCGTTCTTGAAAAGATTCAATTCAAGTCGCATATCAATTACAGAAGAGCGCTTCTTTACGATGCTATCCGCATGGCACACGCCGATGATCAGTATTCTGCCGATGAAAAACAGGCGGTTCAAAAGGCAGCTGAGCTTCTCGATGTACCTATTTACGTGGCACGCACAATTGAAGGATTGGTAAATACCGAGCGCTCACTGCAATATATGCGTCGGTCTATTTTCCAAGTAAACGAGATTTCGCAATCAGAACAGACCAACCCCGCTTTAAAAGCGCTATTGGGTATTCCTTCGGTAACCGATGAGTTACAGAAAGACTATGGCGAGGCGCTCATGATTATCGCCGGAGCCGACGGAGTAGTATCTGAAGGAGAACGCAAATGGTATTTAGAGGAATTTGTGCCTGTTGCGCAAACTTCCGAAGAGGTAGTAGAGCACGTACTTTCGTTTGAATTCCGCCGTGCCTCTCTTCGCGATTATATTGAAAAGCTCGATCAGTATAAGCATATCAATTTTAATCGTACACTGATTTACAACGCTATCAAAATGTCGAAAGCCGATGGCGACTATGCCCGTGAAGAACAGGAGGCGATTCTGCAATCGGGAAAAATACTGCAAGTATCAGAGAACATGATTTCTACGATGGAGTACCTTATCAATACAGAGGATAATATCGAGAAAATGCGTAAAACATTGTTCTTTGAAACCAAATAGCCTTAGCGTTCTTCGGCTAAGATGATTTCTTTCCCAAATTGTTCGAAAAAGCGAGATAAGCTCGTATTAAGGGTAAAGCTCCTGCCGGGTACATCGCGGCAAACATACATGAATAGCTTATCGTTTTGTTGAAAAAACTGTAAGGGGTATTTGCGTTTTTTTCCCGCTGCTTTGCACACATAAAAATACTGGGCGTAATCGAGCAAAGTGGGTATCTGAGGCTTGCTGTAATCTTTATAATGATTGATGTAGCGAGCTGTATCGGCAGAAAATGTTTCTTCTAAATGCTTTATGTATTGTTCATAATAAGGTGCTAGCGCTTTTTCTTCGCTAATTAGCCTCAAATTTCCCCGGTTCCACTCATAGATATCCGGTAACAGTTTTCCTGAAAAACGTGGGTCGGGAAATAGCTGATTCATGCAGCCTCTTACGTTCAATCGGTTAAATAAATGCTCAGTAATCAGCAATTCGTTTTCCGAGTCGGTATCGAGGTTCAGCACCTCAAAATAGCCTCGGGTATACAATACGCTGCGGTATACAGTGTCGGGTGTAGGGGAAAGCATTAGCAAACCGTTCCCAGAGTTTTTTGCTTTTTCGTAAGGTTGAAACTCCACTAGCGCCGTAGGGTGTCCGCCTATATCGAAGTAACTCACTCCTGAAACGAAGCCACGCTCAAACTCAGCTCCTTGCTCAATATATCGCGTTTCAAAACTTTCAGCCTCTACAATTTCTATGGTAATCTCAGGGGGATACACCCCTTTTTTGTAGAACGTAGTGGTTAACAAGGCAAATTGCTCTCCTAGTTGCAGGGTATCGGTTTCAAAAGGAGGGTTTTGTGCCCAAGCATGCGTGAAAATAACTAGCCATACAACAGTGGTGAATATGAAGTGCTTCATGGCAAAATTCCTTAGCTATAATAATTATTTCCACTCTTTCCACACCTCGTTGGCAACCACTTGCCCTGAAATAAGGGAAGGAGGTACACCCGGCCCCGGTGTAGTAAGTTGCCCGGTAAAATACAGATTTTTCACTTTTTTACTCTTAAGACTCGGTTTAAGGATAGCGGTTTGCTTTAACGTATTTGCCAAACCGTAAGCATTCCCGCGGTAAGCGTTATAATCTTGCTTAAAATCGCGGTGCGCATAGCTGCGTTTATAGACGATGTGTTCCCGAACCGATGTGCCGGTAAACCGCTCAAACCGTTCCATAATCATATCGAAATATTTTTCGCGCATGGTTTCGGTATCTTCTAGGTCCGGAGCGAGAGGAATTAAGAAAAACAGGTTTTCATGCCCCTGAGGTGCTACTGAGCTATCTGTTACAGACGGCGCACACACATAGAATAAGGGCTTGGAAGGCCACTTCGGATCGGTGTAAATTTCATGAGCGTGTTGCTTAAAGTCTTCGTCGAAAAACAAAGTATGGTGGTGCAAGCCTTCTATTTTCTTATCAATTCCTATATAAAATAATAAAGAAGATGGAGCCATTACACGGCTATCCCAATATCGTTTAGAATGACTTCGCATTGGAGGGGGGAGCAGCTCCATTTCCACGTGGTGGTAATCGGCACCCGCCACTACTACATCGGCATGGTAGTGCGTAGTTTCCGTACGTACTGCTTGAATATGATTGCCTTCCCACTCAAACCCGAGCACATTTTCGTTGTAGCGGATTTCCACTCCCTTTTCTTCGGCGAGGCGCACCATGCCTTCTACGATCTTATGCATTCCTCCGTTGGGGTACCACGTTCCTAGTTTGATATCCGCATAATTCATAAGGCTGTACAGAGCTGGTGTATTTTCAGGAGTTGCCCCTAAAAAAAGGATAGGAAATTCAATTATTTTCAAGAGTTTCTCATGCGAGAAAAATTTACGTGCATGGCTTGCCATTGTGTTGAAAATATCCATACGCAACATATCTATCAACAGTTTTGGGGAGGCAAACTCTGTGAGCGCCCGGCTTGGCTTATACACTAGATCGCGCATGCCAACTTCGTATTTATAGGCTGCCTGATTGAGAAACGTTTTGAGCTTATCGCCGCTACCAGCTTCTAGCGAGTCGAACAGATCGCACAGAGCGTGGAAGTCGGCGGGTAGTTCTACCGATTCATTCTTTTCAAAAACAACGGTGTAGGAAGGATCGAGACGGATTAGGTTGTAATAGTCTGAAACATTTCTACCAAACTTTTCAAAATAATTTTCGAAGACATCGGGCATCCAGTACCAGCTAGGGCCCATATCGAACGTGAAGCCTTTTTCTTTAAAAATACGAGCTCTCCCTCCGGGCATATCGTGTTTTTCTAGTAAGGTAACCCGAAAACCCATATTTGCCAGTGTAGTGGCTGCGGAAAGTCCGGCAAACCCTGCCCCAATTACAACAATGTTTCGCTTTTTCATGCAGAATAAATAATAACCAAGTTGAAAAAATTAATAATACATATGACAGTATGATTGGATAACCCTATGCAAAGCGGTTTGTTGGCAAAAAAAAACATAGCCTTTGAAACAAGGCTATGCTTTGTACTGAGCAATTTAGTTACTTAACGTTTCGCTTAATTTTTACCGTATGTCTTCAATTTTTTCTTAAGTTCTTTTCTTGCAATGTGGATTCGGTTTTTCACAGTACCGATAGGAATGTTTAAACGATCCGCGATTTCATGATATTTAAATCCACGGAAATGCATTATGAATGGAGTTTTGTAGGCATCGTCAAGTGCATCGATTGCCTCTTGCATATCTTTCATTGCAAACGAAGAATACGCCAAATTTTGGGTAATGTTTTCCGTTGAATTGATATAGTGCAAGTTATCGGTCGTATCGATAAACGTATTACGGCGTACCATACGCTGATAGTTTGTAATAAATGTATTTTTCATAATGGTATACAACCAAGCTTTTAGGTTGGTACCATCAGCAAACTTATCGCGGTTTGTGTAAGCCTTCAACATGGTTTCTTGCAACAGGTCGTTAGCCTCTTCAGCATCTTTTGTTAGTTTTAGTGCAAAAGGGCGAAGAGCTGTTGTCATTTGATTGAGAGAGTAACTAAATTCAAGAGCTGTCATAATTATATCTGTTTGAGTTTTTCCTTTTGTTTAATTCAAATTTATAAAAGGTTAAACAAACTTCCAAAATTTTGTTTAACTAAAATCCTTAATTCATTAAACACATTTGTAAGAAAAACTCTCTAACTTTCATAAAAACTGATTTATCTCTGCAACGTAAAACATTTAGCTCCTTGATAATCAAATACTTAATTAATATTTTGAATGTACAAACAACTATACTATACACATACGTGCATGTAAGTTTTTTGTGTAACAGGATATAGGTATGTATCAACAATTTATCATTTGTTTAACAATCGTACTCAGCCTACCTATTTGGGAGGTAGAGCGTGTGCAACCAAGTTGGGGGTTTTATGCCCACCGAAAGATAAACCGACTAGCAGTCTATACCCTCCCCCCAGAAATGTTTGGGTTTTATAAGCGGCATATTCAGTTCATTACGGAACATGCCGTAGACCCCGATGCCCGACGCTATGTGGTACAAGGGGAAGCTCCTCGGCACTTTATCGATATTGATGTATACGGTGATAGCGCTATTTATAAAATGCCGCGCCGTTGGCAAGATGCCGTAGAAAAATATACAGAAGACACTTTAAAAGCATATGGGATTGTCCCTTGGCATATCCAGGTAGTAAAATATCGGCTAACCGATGCGTTTCTTCAAAAAGATGCTCGCAAGATTTTGAAGCTTTCCGCAGAACTTGGGCATTACATAGCCGATGCTAATGTACCCCTGCATACCACCGAGAATTATAATGGGCAACTTAGCGGGCAGTATGGAATCCATGGTTTTTGGGAAACACGCCTTCCGGAAAAGTTTTCGGATAGCTACGATTTATTCACAGGTAGTGCTACCTACATCGATAGCCCTTTGCAAGCCGCCTGGCAAGCAGTTACTCAAGCACACTTAGCGCTCGATAGTGTTCTTCGGTTTGAACGAGAACTTACTCTGCAAATGGGCGACGACAAAAAGTTTAGCTTCGAAACACGCGCAGGGAAAACCATTAAGGTATACTCCGATGATTTTTCTACTGCCTACCATACGATGCTCAACGGGCAAGTAGAAAGGCGCATGCGTGCTTCCATCAAAATGGTAGGCGATTTTTGGTACACCTGCTGGGTGGATGCCGGGCAGCCAAACCTAGAAGCACTCCTCGAAAAAGGATACACCCAAAAAGAAATAGAAGAACAGCAGCGCCTACGCGAACAACAGCGTACTCAAAAGAAAATTGAAAGCCGCCCACACCCCGATAGTTCCCAAGAAGGTTAATGCTTTTAAATAGAAATGCGGCATTTGTATGCTCCCCTTTGGCAATAGAAAAGGGTACACTACTTTTACAGCCTTACAATCAAGTAATAGCTTTTGCTCAATTTTTTCCCTAAACCCAACCGACAACGCTATCCTAATAATTATGTAAATCCACATACCCAAGTAGTAGGTATTCTGCAGAATATTTTCTATTGCTATGATTGGGTATCCTAAACACTCTCTTACCCTATGTTTGTATTATCAGAACATTCTTCCATTGCGAACCAATACATCAGCCAATTGCGCGATGTGCAACGGCAAAAAGACCGTGCCCACTTCCGCAATAACTTAGAAAAACTCGGAGAGATATTGGCATATGAACTCTCTAAAACGCTCACGTATCGCTCGGCTGAGGTTGCAACTCCCATTGGTACTGCAAAAGGCTTTTTGCTAGATGAAGATATTGTGCTTGCCACTGTTTTACGCGCCGGTCTGCCGTTTTATCAAGGTATTTTGCGTTTATTTGAAGATGCTGACAGCGCTTTCGTAGGTGCTTATCGAAAAGAAGGCGGAGAAGAACTAGCTATTGAAGCAAACTATGTTGCTGCTCCCGATTTAAACGGCAAAGTACTTATTATAGCCGATCCAATGCTTGCTACGGGTAAATCTTTAGTTGAAACGGTGCGTTTACTGCACCAAAATGGCATGCCCAAACAATTACACATAGTAGTAGCCATTGCTAGCAAGCCAGGTATTGCTTACCTGAAAGAACATCTCTCTGACTTCTCGTTATGGGTAGGTACTATTGACGAAAAACTAAATCAAAAGGCGTATATTGTACCCGGATTGGGCGATGCAGGAGACCTCTCTTTCGGGAAGAAATTGTAAAGCCCCCTTTAGAATTTATTGTATATTGATATTTATTCCACCTGCGGCTTAAATAAAGCAACGTGGTTTACGTTTATACACCGAACGCTTAGGGAAAAACCAGCGAAATAAATACCCAACCAACCTAACATATTAAATAAAGTATGTGGCTAGATTTTGTATTTCTAATTTTAGGACTCGTTGTGCTGATTGCAGGAGGAGATTTTTTAGTAAGGGGTGCTTCCCGCGTGGCACTTCGCCTGAGAATTTCCCCACTTGTGGTTGGGTTAACCATCGTCGCATTTGGGACATCGGCACCCGAATTGTTCATTAGCATTCAGTCCGCACTATCAGGTAGCCCCGATATGGCAATGGGTAATGTAATTGGCTCTAACATTTGCAACTTGGCACTTGTACTAGGCGTTACCTCTATCTTTTCGCCGATTCAAGTAAACGCCAATAGCATTAAAATCGATTGGCCTATGGCAATGGGCAGCTCCATGCTACTGTTCATTCTAGTGGCTGAAGGATATCTAAAACGAACCGAAGGAATTCTCTTCGTAATTATCTTAGGGGCTTATGTTTTCTTTCTTATCAATCGGTCGCGGCGCGATAACAAGCAAAAGTTTGCAGAGCTTGCCGAAGATGAAGTCATCGAGAAGGAAGCTACTAATTGGACTCATTGGATTGTCGATTTCGGATGGGTTGCCCTAGGCTGCTTGGGTTTATATTTTGGCTCTGAGTGGTTTGTAGGCGGCGCAAAAAAGCTTTTCCAAGAAATGGGGGTGAGCGAACGGATTATTGGAATTTTGGTACTTGCCATTGGTACGAGTTTGCCCGAATTGGTAACCTCGATTGTTGCCGCTATTAAGAAAAATACCGATTTAGCCATTGGTAACCTGATGGGTTCTAACATATTCAATGTACTTTCCATCTTGGGCATCACCAGTATCATCCAAGATATTCAGGTGAGCAATGCCATTAAAGAGTACGATATGCTATGGATGTTGGGCATCACGCTAGTGCTGCTTCCTATGATGGTTGTAAACCGAAAAGTAGGGCGTATACAAGGAGGTATTTTGCTTAGCATCTACATTTATTACACCTATTCTATTTTGGTATCGTGATAATTATATCCTTCAATAGTCCTATTCTACTAAGGGCAAAGTAAACCGAAATGTACTCCCGACACCTTCTTGGCTTTCCACGGTTAAAGTTCCCCCTTGTTTTTCGACAAACTCTTTGCACAGAACAAGGCCTAAGCCAGTACCTTGTTCCGATGCAGTACCTTCTGTAGATTGTTTTTCTGTTAACAAAAACAGTTTTGCAAGCCGATCGCTCGAAATGCCTACTCCGGTATCTTTCACAGCAACTTCTACATGATATGCATATTTTGTTATATATACAACTACCTTACCTCCGCTTTTGGTAAACTTAATAGCATTAGATAGCAGGTTTCGCAATATAGTATCGAGCATATTTTCATCGGCGGTTACCTTCACTGCTAAATTACTTTCCGTAGCGAGCTGAACACCTTTTTGGCTCGCTGTTTCTTGCAATAGCTTCAAATTGTTGTGCACGATGGTATCTAAAGAAATAGTAGAGAGATTCAGTGCCAAACTCCCCGTTTGTAACCTAGCCCAAGCTAATAGATTCTCAAGCAGCTTATAGGTTGTACTCACCGATTTAAACATCAATTCGGCAAATTCTTTAATTTCTTCTTTTGAAAGATTTTCGGCTTGCTTTCGAAGCAAATGAACAAAACCTACAATAGAATTGAATGGCGATTTTAAATCGTGTGCTAAAATGGAGAAAAAAGTATCTTTAGTGGCATTGGCATCATTTAATTCTGCATTTAGGCGTTTCAGCGTTTGCTCGTTGCGTACTTTTAGTACTACAAAGGCAATTAACCCTGCCACTACTACAGCAAACAACGAAATCTGAAGATTTTGTGTAGTGATGTGTTCTTCTTGTAATGCATTTTCTTGTAGTAACTTTTCGTTTTCGAGTTCTTTTTGCCGAAGCATCAGCGTATTGATCCGTTGTTCTTTTTCTTGGTTAAATAGTGTATCGCTCAACGTTTTGTACATCTTGTAATACTGATATGCCTTTTGGTATTGAGCGATGGCTTCGAAGCTCTCTGCCAATATTAAGGCAAAGTTTTGTGCGTGCCACGTACCTTGTACGGAGTCGGCAAGGGCAAATCCTCTTTCGCCATATTGAAGGCTTGCTTCTGTATTTCCAATAGCATGATAGCTCCGTGCTAAGTATAAGTAAGTAAACAATGTTTCCCAAACGCTTAGATTCGGAAAGTTTAGAAGCAAAGAGCGGTTAATGGCAATGGTTTTATCGAACTCGCCCAACTCAAAAAAAGCTTGTGCTTTTCGGTTCTGCGCCATGGCGATGTAAAACGAATCGCCCAAAATTTGAAATGTGTCAATTGCTCGATCGGCATAATACAAGGCACTGTCTTTGGCAGCAGTTGCATCTTCATTACGATTTACGGCAAGGTTGATGTAGTTCTGCCCCAGTAGCTTCCGATAAAGGTATAAGGTATCGGCATCGAGGTTACCTTTTGCAAGCTCTTGTTGCGCAATTCCCATGGATTTCCAATGGTAGGCAACTGCTGGCTTATATTTTTTTAGGCTTGAAAGCTCTAATCCTAAGTCGTTGTAACATTTCGCCATCCCATACTGGTAGTTCAACGCACTAAAAAGAGAAAGGGCATTCAATTCGTATTCAATCGCTTTTTCAAATTGACTTTTCATGTAATACATAACACCCAAACCGCGCACCGACTTTGCCCGCACGGTTGCCGTAACTTCGGGCGAATTAATGGCCTGAAGAAAATAATACTCCATAGAATCGAGATAGGTGGGGTAAAAAGCCCAGCCCATTTCCCAATACAGCGTGGGTTTTTGATGATCCGAAGCTGTGCGCAATAATGCACGCAGGCTGTCCAATTCGCTTGCCTTAGCGTTGGGAATGCTGCTTAGCCCTACTCCTATAACGGCTAATGGTACTATAATCCAATAACAAAACCGACTCACTGTAACTTATGCGTTATGACTTGGCTAAAGTACAATGAATGTTTGGTTTCCTAGAAGAACTAGCGAGAATCTGTTAAATATCAATTGGGAATCAGGCGTTTTCGTTGGTAGAAGTAGCCACGGATATGACGTTGCTTCCTACTGCTGGCAGATACACTTCAAACAAACTCCCCTTTCCTTGTTCGCTTTGAAGGCGTACTTCGCCGTTGTGCGCATCAACCATTAGCTTCACGTAGGCAAGCCCTAACCCGAATCCTTTTACATTGTGCAAATTGCCGGTGGGTACTCGGTAAAACTTATCGAACACATTTTTCTGTTTGTCTTTACTCATCCCAATTCCGTTATCTTGCACGGCAATGACCAGCCCTTCCTCTTCGTTGCGAGTACTTACAGTAATTTTAGGAGAATCGGGAGAATATTTATTAGCATTATCCAGCAAGTTCATGATTACGTTCGAGATGTGCACGCCGTCGGCATATACCATATGCGGAGAAGCTTCTAAGTTGTAGGTAATTTCGCCTTGGCGTTCTTTCACTTGAAGTTCTAAAGTACTTGCCGCACTTTTCAACATTTCGTGTACATCTACAATTTCTTTTCGCAGGGTAAACTCGCCACGTTCTAAGCGCGCCAAGTCGAGCACACGTTCTACTTGCCCTTCTAGTTTTGCGTTTTCATCTTTAATAATGCCTGCGTAACGGGTTAGCTTGTCGGAAGAAGTAACGCTAGCATCGCGGCGAATCATGTTGGCTGCTAGAGAAATGGTAGCAAGTGGTGTTTTAAACTCGTGGGTCATGTTATTAATGAAATCCGTAGTTCGCTCTGCCATCAGTTTTTGTTGGATGATTGTGCGAATGGTGAGATAAAAGCAACCTGTAACCAATAAAATGAAAAGTAATGAGCCTATTAACATCGCCCCCATTTTGGCATACACATACTTTTGTTTGTTAGGGAAATGCACCCGAACTTCCAAGCCTGCTTTTCCTACTACTTTTTCCAAACTGCATTTGTAGGGAGTATTCACAAACGAAGAACTCAACGCTTGCAATTCTTCTTCGGTAAAACCTTCGTCGTAGTGGTAAATTTCAAATTTGAAATCAAGATCAATTTGATAGTATTTTAAATATCGCGCTAAAATCCGTTCTATTTTTGCCTCTTTTTCTGATTCTAAGTTGAAGTCAAAAGCCATGATGGCATTTGTATTCATTCGACTTTTCAAATCGGCACAAAACTTACGATCTTCCGAAAGCCGATCCATCGTTTTGAAGAGCGCAGTGCTCACCCGGTTATCAAACTCTGTTTCGCGCAGTTCGATGGCGTGTAAAATCCAGCTAATCTGAATCAACACTACCCCAATGAGAGCAAATGCCGAAATGGCAACGATGTATTTAATTTTTCGCGTGTTGATCATAATACTCAAATGTAGAAAAAGGGTAAAAATGTACTTTGTTATATTTCCACTTTAACACAAATGTAACGAGTGCATCAGTTACTTTTACGCTTGAACTTTA
The DNA here is from genome assembly GCA_964394585.1 of uncultured Roseobacteraceae bacterium. Lineage (GTDB taxonomy): Bacteria > Bacteroidota > Bacteroidia > Cytophagales > Flammeovirgaceae > CAYUJH01. The sequence goes on along the minus strand of CAYMYI010000017.1, from coordinate 6,662 downwards.
ACTTTTAATCCTATGAAAAAGTTGTACTTCACCTACGTTAAGTATCTGTTATCTTGCCTCTCCGGCATACTGATTTTCACTGTATCGGTCGTATTTCTAGCTGTAGGAAACCCCTCCACCTGTGTTGCGCAAATAGGTACGAAAGCTCACGTATGGCAAAACACATTAGCTTCCGATAGTACCTTACAGATTTTGGCAATTGCCCAACGCCCCAGTTTACTCACCTACACGGTACGTACTCGGCGGTATCATGCTGCTATTAAAACATTATATTATGTAGACGAAGAGCAATATATTGAAAAAATATACGCATCCGCATTTTCTACTGATATAGAAACATTTGCAAAAACTATGGAATATCTGCTCCCATTTAAACTTACGAGTATAAGGCGTTATAAGGTAGGATTGGTATATGTATTTGAACAGGACAAGCCCCATCATGTGGCTTTTGCCTATACGGAAGGTGCCATTTGCATATTTTCTACCGACGAGCTGCCTTCCTCTTTCACTGGAACCTATACTCAAGAAGATGGTTTTTAGCAGTAACACTCGCACTTATAACAATGCACATATATCTAATAAGCAATACGCCTCTTATGATTTCGTGATATTTAATATAAAAAGCGATATTTCGTAGAAAACAGAACTGCTTTATTACCTCCCCCTTAGCAAGCCTCTATAAACCAATAGGTTACAAATTGGCACTTTATTAGTAAAAGATTTGTAGACTTAAAATGAAAATACTGTGAATATTTCATAAACATTGAAACAAAGCGAAACAGCATTCTATTTTAAAAAGCAAAGATAATTTATTAAAAATGTTTTGATTGCTTCAAGTTCTTTGTTAGATTATGAATTTATTTTAAGCAAAATCGTTGTATATAAGGCAATAGTTACAAACTTAAACATTGTAGAAAAACATGCGTCAACTCAAAATTACCCAGACGATTACCAACCGCAAGGAAAGTGAATCGCTTGAGCGTTATTTCCAAGAAATCAGTAAAGTAGATCTTCTTACCATCGATGAAGAAATCGAGCTAGCCAGAAGAATCAAAAAGGGAGATCAAGCCGCTCTTGAGAAACTCACAAAAGCCAACTTGCGATTTGTTGTTTCTGTAGCGAAACAGTATCAAAATAGGAATCTTTCGTTGAACGATCTTATTAACGAGGGTAATCTCGGTCTGGTAAAAGCTGCTCAGCGTTTCGATGAAACTCGTGGTTTCAAATTCATCTCGTATGCTGTATGGTGGATCCGCCAATCAATTATGCAAGCACTAGCAGAGCAATCGCGTATCGTTCGTTTACCTCTCAACCGTACCGGTGCATTAAACAAAATTCACCAAGCGTTTTCAGAATTAGAGCAAAAGTATGAGCGCGAACCTACTGCAGAAGAGCTTTCTCAAATTTTAGAGATGGACGAAAACGAAATCACCAATACGCTTAGCGCCGGAGCTAAGCAGGTTTCAGTAGATGCTCCATTTAACGATGGCGAAAGCAATTGCCTATTGGACGTGCTCGAAAATACTTCTACCGAAAAAACCGATCAGGATATGGTATATACTGATTCGCTTCGTGTAGAAACTGAGCGCGCTTTAGAGGGACTTTCAGATAGAGAGCGCCAAGTCATTAAAATGTTCTTCGGTATTGGTGGCGAAGGCCCACTTTCATTAGAACAAATCGGCGAGATTCTCGATCTTACCCGCGAGCGTGTACGTCAAATCAAAGAAAAAGCAATTAAGAAACTGCGTTCTTCGCCTCGTAAGAAGCTATTAGCTGAGTATTTAGGCTAATTTTTCATGGTATTTTTATAGCAAGAAGGTCTGCTTTGGTAAAAGTAGACCTTCTTTGGTTTGTAGCTGCCTGTAGTTAGTTCAACTTCCGTATGACCGACCGCTAGGCAACTTGCCATACTCAATACGGTGAGTAAGTAGGTATACTTAAGTCGTATAAATTGTTCAAAATCAACAGAATAAAATCAAAGGAATCCTGATATATATTTGTAGTATGGAAACACCCCTTGAAATCGTTTTTAAATCGCTGACTACCGAGTGGGTCAATCAGCTTATTTTTGTTGCCGCGGCAGTCAATGTGTTTTTTCTGGTGAAAGCACATCAGAATATTCGAAAATTAAAGAAAGCACTTTTTGAAGGCGACTCCGTAGTAGAAACGTTTATCAAAGATCGGATAGGCGCTCCCCAAGAAGTGGAAGAAAGAATCCGCAAGAGTTTCCCCGAATGGGAAACTCTATACGAAGAAGCAACACGCTGGTTTCACCTGTTCACCGCTACGATTACTATTTTCCCACTTTTGGGAATTGGCGGCACTATCTTAGGAATTTTACCCACCTTGCTCGACTTCGGGAAGGTGAACACTTACTTTTCGCTTGCCCTAGTAAGCACCTTGTTGGGCGTAACATTCGCTACGATTTTCAAATTTTTTGAAGGGTACCTTTCAGGGAGCTATACGCTCGTATCGGAACGCATTGGCATTTTAACCGGTGATATTACCCGCTACATCCTCGAAAAAGAGAAAGGGAAACATCAAAAAGAACAAGACGAACGTTAAACCTACAAACTTAGCTTTGTAACGTTCTATGAATTACATCCCCGACCCCGACCTAGATTTCTTACGCTATTGCTCGCAACCTCAACTCGATGTGCTGGTCAACTACCTGACCGTAAACACCAAAGGAAAGGCACGCCGAGGGCAAATGCTTACTAAAAGTGCCCGCTACCAAGAGCACGCTCCTAACCATCCTAAATACTGGAACTTAATTGCCGCAGAAATTCAATTTGCCGGAGGGCATAAATTGGCAAACTACCTGACGGGCGAAGGCGCCCTATACCGCACTACGCTCGATAAAGTGTGCAAAAAAATGAAGGTAAAGGCAGCTCCCGCTGTTTCTACCGAAGAAGTGGAAATGCTGTTTGTACTCGAAATATTCCAACGTTCACTCGATAAAATGAGTGCTGAAGAACTGAAAGAGCTGCTAGCAAGCCTAGAAATTGAACCTAAAGAGTTTTCGAAACAAGCATTGGTGATGGCGGCACAAACTGCCATCAAAGCAGGGAAAGTAAAACCTCAACTTATTGCCGGTTTTCTTTCGAGTGCACTTGCCAAGGTAATGCTTAAAAAAACGGCCGCCGCTGCTCTACTCAAAGGACTCAAATATGGGCTAAAAAAAGCTACTGTGAAGTTTTTAGGGTTGTTAACCGGCCCTGTGGGATTTGCCGCTACTGCCACTTGGATTCTGAACGACTTAGCCGGCCCTTCTTACAAAATCATTGTGCCTATTGTGGTACAAATAGCTTACATGCGCGCCGAACACCAAGGAAAGCTCTTGCCCGAAGATGCTTCTACCTTACCATAAAAGGCGTATATTGCCCTCTATCGCTCATCATTTATACGTTTTACAATGTTCAGCAAATCGACGTGGCAACACCTCCGCATTCCATTTTCATTGTACTTAATGCCTATCTACTGTTTCGCCATCAGTACTTCCGAAGTATTTGTATGGCAAAATGCCCTTATTAGCTTCGTAGCTATCCACTTGTTTTTGTACCCCGCCAGCAACGGCTACAACTCTTTCTTCGATAAAGACGAAGACAGCATTGGCGGATTGGAAAAGCCCCCACCCGTTCAGAAAGAACTCTATTATGCCGCCCTAGCTTTCGATGCCTTCGCCATTTTACTAGGGCTTCTAATCAGTTGGCAATTTGCAGGGATGCTTTTGCTGTATGGGCTCGTTTCAAAAGCTTATAGTTGGGATGGCATTCGTCTAAAAAAATACCCGATTGCCGGGTGGATTGTCGTTTGTGTTTTCCAAGGTGCTTTTACCTATCTGATGGTAAAACAAGCCCACCTAGGGTTACCTTTTGCTGCATTCGCCGCCCCGGAACATGCCCTTCCTACCTTGCTGAGCACTGCCATGTTGCTGGGTTCGTACCCGATGACCCAAATCTACCAACACCAAGAAGATGCCCGCCGTGGCGATCTTACCCTAAGCCGTTTATTAGGTATCCAAGGCACATTCCTGTTCACTGCCGTGTTTTTTGGAGCAACGACCGCCGGGTTTATCTTTTATTTTCAGCAGTATTTTTCTACAACGATTGCCCTCTTGTTTCCCGTTTTCCTCGCTCCGGTGTTAGCGTTTTTTGGTTATTGGTTCTGGAAAGTACGCAACGATGCCCAACAAGCTAACTTTCGGCATACCATGCGGCTCAATCAGCTTTCGGCAGTTTGCCTCAACCTTTTTTTTATTGCGTTAGGCATCTTCCGTTGAACAAACCCCTTACAACACGTAGTTTCATATATTAAAATGCTCGCACTTTTCTTATGCAAAAAATCCTGATTCTTCGGTTTTCTTCCATTGGCGATATTGTACTCACTACGCCGGTAATTCGCACGTTAAAAGCCCAACTCCCCGAGGCGGAAATCCATTATGCTACCAAAGCACAGTTTAAAAGCATCTTATCGGCAAACCCGTATATTCATAAGCTGCACTTGTTAGAAGATAGCGACCGCCAACTCATTGCCCAACTGAAGCAAGAAAAGTTCGATTATATCATCGACTTACACCATAATCTACGCACCCTGCGCATTAAGTGGGCTTTAGGCGTAAAAGCCTATTCGTTCCGCAAACTCAACTTTGAGAAGTGGCTGTTGGTCAACTTCAAAATTAACCGCTTACCCAATGTACACATTGTTGATAGGTATTTGGAAACCGTAGCCCCGCTAGGGGTTCAGAACGATTCGCTAGGGCTCGACTACTTCATCCCCGAAACCGACGAAGTCGACCTAACGTGGCTTCCTGAAACCCATCAACGCAAATATGTGGTGGTAGCCGTAGGCGGTCAACATTACACCAAAAAGCTCCCTACCAAGCGGCTCATTGAACTCTGCGACCGCATCCAACAACCCATTATTCTTTTAGGAGGGAAAGAAGATGTAGCCGTAGGCAACGAAATTGAGAAGTTTTTCGAACGGCGCACAGAAAATGCCCCCTACGAGGAAGGACTCTCGCAATTAGGCAAAAAAGGGGTTATTTTCAACGGATGCGGCAAATTTTCGCTCAACCAATCGGCATCGCTCGTACGAAGAGCCTACGCCGTATTTACACACGATACCGGCATCATGCACATTGCTGCGGCATTCAAACGGCGTATTTTCTCGGTTTGGGGCAATACCACGCCATATTTCGGCATGTACCCCTACCGTACCCAGTTCACCGTGTTTGAAAACAACAACCTGAAATGCCGCCCTTGCTCTAAAATAGGCCACAGTCAATGCCCCAAAGGGCATTTCAAATGTATGAACGACTTACAGTTCGATTTCTACCTGCCGTAAAAAAGCCTGATAAAAGGCAGAAAAAATTTCTGAGAAGTTTTTTGAAAAAATAAAAAAATTGCATCTTTGCACACCGATTCACTACGACACAGAGGAATGGCGGAGTGGTCGAACGCGGCGGTCTTGAAAACCGTTGTACCGCAAGGTACCGGGGGTTCGAATCCCTCTTCCTCTGCACAGTCTACATCTACTATTAGTTAGATAGATCATAAAAAAGCCTTAAAGCCCCTAAACATAGGGGCTTTTTTGTTTTTGCATCTATATAAATGCAAGAAATAGTGTATTTGAGCTGCCTAGTAAAGCAGGACATGAGGTTAAGTAATAAACACTTAACCTTATTATATGTCTCTTTACCTAATTCATTAAGTCCTTTATTGTCCGCATTAGGCAAACGCTCAAATGCGGATGATTGGATGAGGTTTTTTCAAAAATCAGTACCGTTTACCTATCCTATTAAAGGTAATAAACGCAACACTAGAATGAAGTTACATAACATTGGCAATACGGACAAAAGAATAGAGAGAAAAAATCGTCCGAATTTGTAATCTGGAGGATTGGGATATTGCTTCTTCAGAATGCTTGGAAATGAGTGTGAATCAAAACATTTCAGCTTTAGGTAGGTGAGCCACAAACCTTGGGAGGGGATCTCTACATCAAATCTATTCTTCTTCATTGCTTTCCTCATTTGTAAAGTCGCTGGAGAAACCATCCCCCATGTCGCTTAGTGAAATTGAGCTTCCTGTGCCACGTTTAAACCCAGCAGTAGAGGCCTCAATCTCGGCCAAATCGTTGGATAGTAGCAAGGGTATGCTTCCAATCATCGAAAGTATGGCGCCTATGAAGAAAAAAACATACCGCCTTTCAACTAAACTCATGTCTGTTAGCAGATAGTAGATGCCAACTGTCATTATGAAAATGACACTTAGAAAGTACATCCAGAAGCCCCATCCGTTGTTTTGTAGTACCTTATCTTCCTCTTCGGGGTGTCGCAAAGTGAGCCTGTACAAGAGATAGGCAGGAACAAGTAGACTAAAAATGATAAATAGCAGAATAATGAAAACAAGAGGGATGTCCAAGTGAATACAAAGATAACTCAGCGAAATGCTCCCAGGATAAACACTTAACGAGTTGGATAACGTGGGTTTGGGGTGAGGCAAACCATACAAAACACTTGAAATCAGCATAACGCCTATTACGAAATAGAACCAAGGGATCTCAGGGACAAAGATTGAATCCATTTTTAAGTACCGATTCAAGATTAAATATATACCTATAATTAAGAGGAATGGGAATTTTTGGTTAATTTAGAATAATGG
>CAYMYI010000016.1:898-50823 GCA_964394585.1 uncultured Roseobacteraceae bacterium | reverse complement strand
GTAACCGCAGAGTGGATTTGGAGGCTTTCTAATTCCATGCTAACGTTTCTCATGGTCCAGGTCGATTTATGAATGCACATTATAGTATGGTCTGTGAGCCACAGACCAAGGAGAGGATAATGACCGCAGAAACCGATGATCCTGAGCGAAAACAAGCCGAAGAAGAGTTTTTTATTGGGCTTGAAGGCAGACAAAAATCAACAAATTCATACACAGGAGTTAATTCAGCTAAGCTCAATTTGTCAGATTTGAGTGATTCAACCACATTTATTCATACTAAGCCTATCCCGGTCAATCTTAACAGCGATAATGGGTACCGTATTAGTGTATGGGTTACCGATGATAATGGTGCAACAAATATGAGAGTGGGGGAAATAGAAACAGCACCTGAAGCCCAAGAAAATCCTAACTATAATTTAAACACGCCTTTACTTTCCACTGAAGCTATCATTGGACCTGAAGGGCAAATTAGAGGAGACCAAGTCAAACTTAATTTCTTAAGCATTTTCAATTTCTTGAAAAAGAAGAAAAAGCAAGAACCCAATCCTTTTATGCAGTTGCCGAACCAGCAAACTTTAGGAATAAATGATATTCACTTGATTGCCGCATTTTTTGATGCAGAGGGAAACGGGCTTGGACAGCATGATGAGTTGAGGAGTGTAGATGATGTTACAAACCAACAACAGCTTGTGATTACCCAAACAGATATTGATAATTTAAATATCCCTGCTTACCTTAAAGAGGTATACATGGTGGTTAGTATTGCCAAAACAGGGCAAGAGGTAGTCTGGTTTGATGACTTGGTCATAGAAGAGTTAGATGATATTGTACAAGAGAATCATTATTATGCATTCGGCATGAATATGACCGGCATCGAAAAGCAAGGTGCTCCAGATCATAAGTTCCAGTTTCAAGGACAAGAAAAGCAGGATGAATTTGGTCTAAACTGGACTAGCTTTGATTTACGTAATCTAGATGTACAGTTAGGTAGATGGCATTCTGTTGACCCTTATTCACAGCATAATTCTCCTTATATAAGTATGGGTAATAATCCTATAATTAGAGTAGACCCAGATGGTGGTTTTGATTGGATTAAAAATGAAGAGACTAATCAAAATGTATGGGATGAAGATGTAACGTCAGAAGAAGATACACCAGATGGTTTTAGTTATGTAGGAGCAAGTATTAAAGATGTTTACAAAGACTTTGGTGATAATGCAGCTTGGTATGACTTCTGGTCAGAAGCTGATATAGACTTTAACAATTGGGGAGGAGAAGTACTAGAGTATGAACCCGATTTCTGGCAGCGTCAAGAAGAAGGTAACTTTTTACAACAAGCACTATATAGAACAGCTGATGGTGTATACCTTTTTGGTCAGACATTTAATCCATTTGATACTAACGATACTCACTTAAGTGGTGAAGTAGCAGTAGGAGATGATAAGACTGATGCTTTTGTAGAGACAGTTGGTAACACTATTCCATTTAAAGCCAATTTTGTAACAGGGTTCACATGGATACCAAAAAAATGGGTAGGTGAGCGTGTAGTATTTGGAGCTTCTAAACTTACATTATTATCTTCTACCATATATACCAAATTACTCCGTAGGTTAGGTTTACAGGAAACAGTAAACCCACCAATGAAAACAATGTTTGGACCAGCTAAGAATACTGGAAAAGCAGCTGGGAGATGGGCAGGTCTGTTTGGAGGTACAGGTACTGTAGGGACAGAAATAGGTCGAAGTCTAGACAAATCAAAAGATTAATACTATGTTACAATCCAATCAGAAGTTGATTAACTTTTTTAGTCGTTTATCAGAAGTCGACATAAATAGCGAAACTAGTATTAATAACGACTTAGAATGTTATGGGGATGACGCAGAAATAATGTTACTAGAGTTCTCTGAAGAGTTTAACGTTGATATATCCAACTTAAACTTTAGTAAGTACTTTCTTAAAGAAGAACAGTTGATTCTGTACTGGTTTTACAAAAAGTTTAGACCTCATAAATTAAATAAGATACCAATTACGATAGAGCATTTATCAATTGTAGTTGATAAAGGATATTGGATAGACCCACCATCCAGCTAATAATGGGGTCGGGTAGTAGTAAGCTGCTCGACCTTTTATAGTACCATAGCATATTTACAAAGAGAAGAACCGACAAAGAAGAGAATGCAGCCTTAGAGTGTATCTTTATGTTATCATCAAGGTATATTCTAACCTAGCGAGTACCACACCTTCGGCCTAGGCGGCCCCGAATGAATATGGCAGGCATCGAAAAGCAAGGCGCTCCCGATCATAAGTTTCAGTTTAACCAAGGAACAGGCGAGAAAACGTTTAAAACGGAGCGGCAACAAGATTTCAGTCTGAATTGGGATTTAACCATGCACAGGGCATATGACTATCAGCTAGTTAGGTTCCATCAGGTAGATCCGCTCGCCGACCAAGGCGGTCAGGAGTCTTTAACCTCATATCAGTACGGATGGAATAACCCTGTACGCTATAATGACCCGTGGGGTGAAATGCCCTGCGAAACCGGCGATTGCCCTGAAAAAGAAGAATCACAAAAAAAAGAAGATACCGACGCATACTCTACGGCAGTAGCAACCCTGAGAGACATGAATTTAATGGACATGTTGCTACGTTGGTTAGAAGGAAAAGAGGGAACAGAAGAGCAAAAAGCATCAGAAAATAAGAAAGAAAAAGAATGGACTAGAATCGTTTTTTGGACGGATGATAAAACATCAACCCCCGGCATATGGGCACCAACAAAGCAAACGGACTCCCAAGAAAATATTCAACACATCACAGACCCCGCAGGAGGCGTAAACGGATGGGTAGCAGATGGTAAAAAGTTTCTAGATATTTATGTTAAGTTCCGTAACCTCATATGGTATGAAGGAAATGACCGCTTAGGCGAACGACTCAACGTGCATGGAGACCCTAGATATCGTTATAGCCACTTTAATGAAAAGTTAAACGTCAACGTATATTTTGATGTTAGTGTCGACGCAGATAGGCGTTATGTTCACAGTACTGAGAACAAGCAAGAGATTGTTAGATTACCTAGTTCCTATCAGCCACCTAATAAATAAAACACAATGAAAAGAAAAATAATAGTGTTAGGTATTGCTCTTAGTTTATTTATTGGATATATAGTTTTTTCAAAGCTCAAAAACTCAAATAGTAGTCAAACCACCTACATTGGTTTTCAGTTAGTTGATTCAGTCAGTGGCTATGGATTTGTAGTTTTTCCCGAAAATGATACTGTGCCGTACTATAAAGTTGATTCGTTAAATGAAATAATTCCTGCTGAAGATATTCATAAATATCTAACGTATAAAAAAGAAAGGTTCATGCGTTACGACGGCCTCAATGGACGCACTACATATATTTATCAGAAAAATAAAAGTACCGGTGTTGTGCACTTGAGCCATCTTATTCCTCATGAGTTACAAAAAGGAAACTACGGTCTTTCTGTTAACCGCGATACGTTGGCTATAGGTGATACTCTTTCGTTAACTTTTGTTGCTCTGGGAGATTCGCCTCATGAGGTATTCATTCGGCAAAATGAAACATATCACCCCCTAAAACTACAAAATGCCGATGAGCGAGGAAGCGGACAGTACGACTATGTATGTGCCAACAAGGGACTTCAAAAACTCCATTTCCGCGTGCAAAAAAATGCGATAGTACGCGAACGAAACTACGACTTTAGCTTTACATTTCTAGTGAAATAACTTTGTTAAGCTTCGGACTTAGTTACCACTCACCTGCTATACCCGCAAGGTTCGTTTACATATCCAATACGTTAGAAATTGCCTCTTTAATTGCTTGCAGGGCATCCCTATCAATAGTTCCCAGTTTTTTGATAAAACGGTCTTGTGAAAGCGAGCGTATCTGGAAGCAGTCAGCCGCAGAGGCTTTAGAAAGCCCATTATCGGCAGTAGGCTCTATCTTTACCATCCATGGGGCAATACCATAGTGTTCTTTCCAATCGGTAATGGGCACGATGACCTTTAGAGGCAATCTGCCCATTCGGTCGTTATTTACAACAACAACGGGTCGTTTTTTCTGTATCTCTCCCCCTCTAGTTGGGTCAAGGTCGAGCAGCCACACCTCACTTTGTTTCATAGAACCTCTCAAAGTCGAGTGATGTAAAAACGGTCAGTTCCTTATCGTGTGCGTAATCCTCATACAGCGCGTGGACTGCCTGTTCCATTTGCTGTTGTATTTCTTCTTTTTTAATGGATTTGATAGTTTCTTCTACCACGTAGAACCTTTCGGAAAGCGGCAGGCGTTTAATTTCTGTGAGCAGTTGTTCGGTCTGCATAAACTCTAATAGTTAGAATAATAGATATTTTTTTACCTTGAAATAAATTTCGACATAATTTTTTGAGTACGTTGAAAAATATGCGTTCTTTTAACCAAAACTCCTTTAGTTTGGTTCGCTACCCACAAATTTTCTCTGCCCAAACAACTAAAAAGAAAACTATTACCTATTTATTACCCCCTATCTTTACCCCACTACTCCCCCTTCGACCTAGGCGGCCCCGCATGAATATGACCGGCATCGAAAAACAAGGAGCTCCCGATCATAAGTTTCAGTTTAACCAAGGAACAGGCGAGAAAACGTTTAAAACGGAGCGGCAACAAGATTTCAGTCTGAATTGGGATTTAACCATGCACAGGGCATATGACTATCAGCTAGTTAGGTTCCATCAGGTAGATCCGCTCGCCGACCAAGGTGGCCAGGAGTCTTTAACTTCGTACCAATACGGATGGAATAATCCTGCAAGGTACAACGACCCATGGGGGGATTGTCCTACATGCCCTCCCAATAGTATAGGGAGAATCGGCGAAGGTATCGCAAGGGCATTCAGTAATGCTGTTGGAAAGGTTTTTCCTAGTAACAACAAGAACGCGTCTTTATCCCGCGATCAACCAGGGGGAATGAATATTTCCGTTGATGGTGCCGCTACTTCAGGCACGGACACCAAGGCAACCAAAGGGAACGATTGGGGGGAACTTCCTTCGTTTTTGATTCCTCCCACTATGTCAGAAATCATCTTGGTAATTAAAGACTTCTTTGCTGATGGAGATGAATCTTCCAACGATGCCTTCACAAGCGATGCGTCTACTCAAGAAAGAACCGACAATTCTTCAAGCTCTGAAGAGTCAAAAAGTGATAAAAACAGGAGTTCCAAGCCAGCAAGAGCATATAACACAAAATTCCTTGACCCACCGGGAAATGAAAGTTATGGCCCTGAAAGGCTTATAGGTGATTCATTAAAAACAAGATTTACTACTACTGAAAATGGTGAAACGTTTAGTGATACAGTTAGAATTGAAAATCAATAAGATAAAGTCATGTTGTAGCTTTCTTATTCTAGTAACAACTTTATTAATTGCATCTGCATGTGAAAAGGATACTTCTTTTGAATATACTTTTTATGATAATGGTAATATTAAAACCAGGTTTGACACTTTAACGGGTATATGGGAAGAATTCTACCATGAAGGGCAATTAAAAATATGTGCAACAATTGAAAATGGGACATTTAACGGTCTTGCAACAGTGTACTATCAAAATGGCGTAGTAAAAGCTGTTTATGAAATGCAAAATGGAGTGAGAAATGGCATTGGTAAAACTTTTTTTAAAAATGGTAATATCCAAACTATTGGTGAATATTTTGAAGATTTGAAAACAGGCGAGTTTAAAGAGTTTTATGAAGGAGATAGTGGAAGATTACACTTGACCTTAGATTATTTTCCTGTTATTGATAGAGAAATAGTTATGAAAAGAACTGTGTTCAATGAAAAAGGCCAGATATTAAGAATTGATAACTTACTTGAGGTTGAAGCATCAAAAGATACGCTGAATGTTAACGAAGGTGTTGAGATAAAAATATCGTTACTGAAATCAGAGTATGAAAATATGAGAATTCTTGTTGGAGGGATTGATCGTTTATTTTCAATTACTGACAGTTCAAAACTGTACTATATAAAGGGAAATAACCGAAAGGCAAAGTTCACATATATCCCCACTAAAATTGGTACAGATACACTGAGAGGTATTGTTGAAGATTATGGAATTGAAAAAAAAAACAGTAACTCAACAACATACATGGCTAATCGACATTATTTTAGATATGTTTTTTATGTGATTAAATAATTGAAGTGAAGCCCCCCCCTTTAAAACCATCTTTTGTCTACGCTCAATTCCCCATCCACTACTACCCCTTCGGCCTAGGCGGCCCCGCATGAATATGACCGGCATCGTGGGAAACCCATTTTTATCAAGCCATTCTTCTGTCCATTCTTTCGGGATAGACCTCGAAGTGATGTAGCAGTGCGGCTCAAAGTGAATTTCCGATGGCTGCGTTTTCACAGGGATTGTCAATCAAAACATTGCGCAGTCTAACTAACACTCAATACAAATGAGCAAATTGCTTACTTTCATATATTTGAGCATAAAATACGAAGTAGACAAATTTCACTTTTTATACACTCATTGCTATGAAAAAATTATTTTCACTACTATTGTTATGGGTGCTCTTCAGCAGCCACGATATGTATCTTAAATTAGATACTTATTTTTTAGAACCTAATACAGCGGCTACCATTGTTCTTTTTAATGGTACTTTTGATAAGAGTGACAATACCATTGACCGCAATCGCATGATAGATGTGAGCCTTGTAGGTAATGGTGAAAGAATTAGCGTTGATACTACGCAGTGGTCAGAAAAGGACGGGGCAACCCTATTGGATTTTATAACCGGTAAAGAAGGTACTTGGGTAGCAGGGGTGTCTACCCGGCCAAGAAATATAGAAATGACGGCTGAAAAATTTAACGAATACCTTAAGCATGACGGGGTGTTAGATATGCTTACTTGGCGCGAAGAAAACAATGCTTTAGACCAAAATGCTATAGAGAAATATTCTAAACACGTTAAAACTATCTTTCAAGTAGGCAATAAGCTGACTACAGATTGGCAAACCCAATTGGGCTACCCCATCGAGTTTATCCCTTTAGAAAACCCCTACGATGTACACGAGGGGCACAATATGCCGGTACAGTTACTTTGGCAAGGGAAGCCATTAGCAAATCAGCTAGTTTATGTGGGTTCAAAAACAGAGAATCACTCTCAGGAGCATTCGCACGAAGCATCGGAAGAGCACCATCACGATAACCTTACAAAATACAGAACGGATGCAGAGGGTAAGTTCAAGTTTCCTATTGCGCATAAAGGGATTTGGTACTTACGAACCATTTATCTGACTGCTTCAGAAGAAGAAGGACTAACCCATGAATCGAATTGGGCTACTTTGACCTTTGAAGTGGGAGAAGGACATAGCCACAGCCACCATGAAGGCGAAACACACAGCCATCATCATGAGCATGAAGGCATTTTCGGATTGCCCTCTTATGCCTTTTGGATAGCCAGCGTATTGATTGTTGCGGTATTATTTATTTGGTTTAACCGCAGAAAGGGATGAGAAGGTATTTAAGTCTACTGCTGTTTCTTTGCCTGCCCTTATCGCTCGCGGCACATGATATTGCCGATGCCGACCAAGCTTTGTTAGCAAACGGAGGCTTATGGGCATACATTTGGGTAGGGGCAAAACATATGCTTACCGGCTATGATCATCTGCTTTTTTTAACAGGCGTTATTTTTTACCTGAACGATTTTAAAAGCATTGTCCGATTCATTACTGCTTTTACCATAGGGCACAGTATTACGTTACTAACTGCTACTTATTGGGGGGTTAAAGTAGATGAGCATTTAATTGATGCTGTAATTGCCTTGAGCGTATTTTATAAAGGGTTTGAAAATTTAGGAGGCTTTCAAAAAGTACTGAAAATTTCATCTCCAAATTTGTTATTAATGGTATTTGCCTTTGGTTTAATTCATGGTTTGGGTTTATCCACAAGGCTACAATCATTCAACATAGGCGATAGCCTGTTTTTGGCTAAAATTATCAGCTTTAATGTAGGTGTTGAGTTGGGGCAGATCATTGCTTTAATCCCTATCGTTTTTGTTATTGTGAAGTGGAAAGACTTTAAAAGCTATGCAGCATTCTATCAAGCAGTCAATTATTATTTGCTCATTGCAGGAATCTTCTTGTTTGTTCTACAGATGCATGGTTACTTCAGCTCTTAAAGAAGTTCGCTGATACCAAGAATGTATCGGTGTTGGAAGATTTCCATAATTTGATGCTCTAGGAGCAAAGCGCAGGTTTATTCTTTCAGAATATAAATACTGCTACTGGTGCCGAGGAGTTTATAATCGTGTTAATAAATCTTCAGTTTTGAGTTACAGCACCCTCCTAGCTCGCGAGTGCTGACTTTCTTCGGGTACTACTACGAGAGCTTTTTGGTATAAAACACACGGCGTACCCACCTGGGTAAAAATGCAACTCCTAAAATTAGATAGGCATAATAGGTGAATAAACGCCAGAATAAAGCTACTACTAGGGTAAGCCCCGATACGCTGAAGAACTCTCCAAAAAACAAACTGAAGGTGTACTCGGCTGTACCTGTGCTACCCGGTGTGGGCGATACCAGCATGACTACCCACATAATCACTTGCCGCGCTAAAAGGAGAAAATGCTGCCCAAACTCCACGTGCACAAAAGCAGCTACTAGGCAATTGAGCATAAAGTAGCGTGCTACCCAAATGAACAGGGTGGAAGTTCCCGCTTTTACCCAATAACTCCACGTTTTCTTTTTTAAAATTTTTGATGCGATGATGACATCCGAGCCGGTTTGAGCAGCGGCATTTCGCAAACGACGTAGGAGCCGGTTTGAGGTAATTTTAATTAATAGGTATTTAAACGCACGAGGGTTGATGAACAGCCCGGCAAACATAAAGAATGTGTATAACGCAATCAGCGAAACGCTTACTATGAAAGCGGTACGTAGCGGAAACCGAAACGTGTTTTCGACCGACTGTGTAAGCTCAGGGAATACTTCATTAGGAATAAATAATACCACACTAACAGAAGCAAACACAAAGAATAGATTATCGAGTACGGCAGTGAGCATTACATATGCCAACGATTTCCCAAAAGTGATTCCTTCTTTATTAATGATGAAAATTACTACGGTGGTTCCTCCTACGATAGAAGGGGTAATTGCCGAAGCAAATTCCCAGAGGATAATCACAAAAAAACTGGCGGTCCAATTGAGTTGCTCATCGGTCAGGTGCCGGATGCGGTACATATATCCCAAATCGCGTGCTATCAGCACGGCAAATGCTAGCACAACCCACTCAATCCGTGCCATGCGGATATTCTCCGCAATTTCTGTAAAGCTGATATCATCGCTGCGTAGCAACAAGAAAATGACGACTCCTAACCCAATCACAATCGGAATTACTACTTTACTAGGGCTTAAGGAGTTTAATATCTTTCTGGCTCTGTTATCCATCTGGGCTAATACTGTATTGAAGATAAACCATTCGAAAGGCTATCTTCCAACACAAAAATCCGTTTTTTTTGTCTGATTTGCCATGTAAATTTTTGAGGAAGGCAATTACCATATTGTTACTTTACAATATTCAATGCATCAGCATCCAAAGGTTTACCCTTGTATGGTAAGAGCTGAAATAGCATTTTCCAAGCGCTGTACTACGGCTTCTTTTCCAATAATTTCCATCAGCATCATTAAATCGGAGCCGCCGCCAACTCCTGTAAGAGCCAACCGAAGGGCTTGCATTACTTTTCCAATCTTTACGCCTTTTTGTTCCAATACCTGTTCAAGCAGTTGTTTCGCTAGGGCAGCATCGAACGTTTCATCCGATGTTTTTAGGTGCTCGAGGTAAGCCCTAAATACTTCTACAGCTTCTTGCGTCCATTTTTTTCTGGCAACTTTTTCGTCGTATTGGGTAGGGGCTATAAAAAAATAAGGGGCTTCTGTCCACAGTTCGTGTGGGTAGGTTACTCGTTCTTTCATTTGGGCAACTACTTGCAAGGCTTTTTCTTCGGAGCACAACACTTTGGCTTTGTGAAGTTCCCGCATCAGGTAGGGGACTAGCTCAGCATCGGCTGTATTTTTAAGGTATTGCTGGTTAAACCATCGGGCTTTTTCGATATCGAATTTTGCTCCGGCTTTACTCACTTTCTCTAAAGAGAACTGCTCGATAAGTTCTTGCAACGTAAAAATTTCTTGTTCGGTGCCGGCGTTCCATCCTAAGAGTGCTAAGAAGTTTACGAGAGCCTCGGGTAAGAAACCGTCTTCGCGGTATCCTCTGGCGGTATCGTGCGTATTGGGGTCTTCCCAGGCGAGGGGGAATACGGCAAAGCCCAATTTATCGCCATCGCGTTTGCTGAGCTTCCCGTTTCCACTCGGCTTTAGTAAAAGAGGCAAATGGGCAAACTGGGGCATGGTGTCTTCCCAACCTAAATATCGGTACAACAGCACATGCAAAGGAGCAGAGGGCAGCCATTCTTCCCCTCGGATTACATGAGTGATTTTCATCAAATGGTCGTCTACTACGTTGGCAAGGTGGTAGGTAGGCATTCCATCCGACTTCAATAATATTTTATCTTCTAAGGTGAACGACATTACTTTTACCCAACCCCTTACAAGGTCGTTTAACCGGATATCTTCTTTAGATGGAACTTTTAATCGAATCACGTATGGTTCACCATTGTTCAAACGCTGCGCTACTTCTTCGGCAGGCAGTGTCAGCGAGTTTTTCATCGTGTTGCGTGTAATGGCATTGTATTGTTGGTTAGCAACTTTGGCTTCTTTAAGCTTATTGCGCATCGCTTCAAGTTCTTCAGGGGTATCGAATGCGTAATATGCCTTGCCATTATCGACAAGCTGTTGCGCATAAGTGCGGTAGATTTCTTTTCGCTCCGATTGGCGGTAAGGAGCATATGTGCCGCCATTCCAAGGGCTTTCGTCGGGGGTAATGCCGCACCAGTCCAGCGCTTCTTGAATGTACTGTTCGGCTCCTTCGACAAATCGCGTTTGGTCGGTATCTTCAATACGCACAATGAACGTACCTTCATGTTTTCGGGCAAATAGATAGTTAAACAGCGCTGTGCGCATTCCACCAATGTGTAGCGGCCCGGTAGGGCTAGGGGCAAACCGTACTCTTACTTGTTGTTGCATGATGTTTTCTGATTTCGCTTCTCGAATGTTGGCAAACTTAACCAACGGCGAACATAAAATTAAACGCTGCCGAAAGGAGCGATGCGCTACTATCAGGTTTGTATAAGTTTTAGGAATATTTTAGGGTAAAACAGAACAATCTAATATACTATCGGTTTACTGGATAACTTCTTTCGGCTTTCACCTAGCGAAGTAATGAGAATAAATTCATGGACGATGAGAGCCTGCTAACTCCCGATTTTCAACCAAACTATATGTACCCAAATGCTCAACCTTAAGGTGACCATTGATGATAATTCCGGTTTCTGTTTTGGTGTAGTCTACGCCATTGAAATGGCAGAAGATATTTTAGAGGCAGAAGGTAAGTTGTATTGCTTAGGCGATATTGTCCATAACGATGAAGAGGTAACTCGCTTGCAAGCGAAAGGGCTGCGGATTATCAACCATGAACAGCTTACAGCACTCCATCATGAAAAGGTGTTAATCCGTGCGCATGGCGAGCCTGCGTCTACTTATCGGATTGCGATGGAAAATAACTTAGAGCTGATTGATGCTTCTTGCCCCGTAGTTTTAAAGCTGCAAAACCGCATTAAAAGTGCGCACGATAAAGGCGAACAAATATATATTTACGGGAAACACGGACATGCAGAGGTAATCGGTTTGAAAGCGCAAACTCAAAACGAAGCAGTGGTTTTCCAAGATATCAACGAATTAAATATCGAAGACTTACCTGAAAACATATCGCTTTATAGCCAAACAACGAAAAGCACCGACCACTTCTACAAAATAAAAGATACGTTAGAAAATGCTGGGATTAAGGTAAATGCCAACGATACCATTTGCCGCCAAGTATCAAACCGCGATAAGACCATTCAAACCTTTGCTACTCAATTTGATAAGGTCGTGTTTGTTGCCGGTACCAAATCGTCTAATGGGCGCGTACTACACGATATTTGCAAAAGTGTAAACCCGAATACTTATTTTGTTTCTAACCCTGAGCAACTTTCCATCAACTGGTTTAATACGAACGATACTGTAGGCATTTGCGGGGCAACCTCAACTCCTATGTGGCTTATGGAGGCCGTACGCGATGTGCTCCTTACGTATTAGTAGGGTTTATCCACCATCTATGCGAAATACTTGTGAAAAGAAGTAACACCATCTAAATTGGCATAGATATGCTATAACAGTCAGTAGTTTTAGCGTCATTTGTCATACGCGAAGCATATGGGTTACTTGTCTAATAAAGTGTTTGTAGGGTACATTTTTGTGGCTATTATCTGCCAACTAGGTACGAGTATGGCTCAAACTCCCCTACCTTCAGCGCAAGAAATTGAATGGCGCCTCAGTGAGCTATCGGGGAAAAACACTGTAGCGTATTTGAACGAACTTTCCGTAAAATTCCGCCTTACCAATAGCCAGCAGGCTCTCAAATATGCTGAAGAAGCCCGCGTATATGCCATCAAAATAGAAGACTACCATGGGTTGGCGCAAGCGAACATAAACATTGGGGTAATACGGCGTAACTTAGGGCAACCTACCAAAGCCCTTCCTCTATTTACAGAGGCGCGAGCTCTTGCCGCTCAATATGATTTTCCTACTATTGAAGCGGACGCACTGCATAAAATAGGGGTTACCTATCTTCTCTTAAAAGACTTTGAAAGTGCTTTAGAGTTTGGTAAAAAAGAAGTAGCTCTTTGGAATCAGCTGGATAACCAGCGCGGCTTGGCTGCCGCCCTCAACTTTTTAGGGCTTACACACCTGAACCGAAATGAGTTTGAAGAAGCTGAAACTAAACTTGATTCTGCCCTTAAGCTTGGCGAGGCTTTAAACGACACCTCTCTGATGTACAAACCGTTGGTAAACCTTGCCGATTTGTTTATTACTCAAGAAAAACCCGAAGCCGCTATCCCTCTTATTGAGCGCAGCTTAACAATGAGTAAAAAGAGTGGTAATGGCTACGGTATTGCGATAAACTTGTATAAACTTGCAGAAGCGCATCAGTACACCAACACTACTCAAGCACTTCAATTAGTTAAACAAGCACTAGAAGAGGCTCAAAACCTCGGATATCTTTCATTAGAGCGCAATTGTTATAGCTTACTAGCCGAGCTTTACAAAAAAGAAGGTAAATACGATACAGCGTTCTATTACCAAGAAGCTCGCATAGTAACGGAAGATACTGTACTGAACTCGATGTTAGAACAACAAGCACGGCAAATGGAAAATAACTTTGCCTTAGAGCAACGCTTAACCACTTTGGAGTTATCGCAAAAAAGCAAAGCGTACAATCGACTGACCTATATCTTGTTGGTTTTAAGTATTGGATTTGTAATGGCGATTTCCTGGCTTATTTCTAGCAATTACAGAGGGCAGCGTAGTACTAAACAACTTATAGTTAGCAAAAATCAAGAAATTGATAAACAAGCACAGGAAATAGAGCAAAAGCGTCAACAGCTCAAAGAGCAAACTATTATGTTGGTAGAGCAAAAAGAAAACTTGGAAGCTAAAAGCCAAAAAATTAACGAGTCGTTAGAGTATGCAAAGCAAGTACAAGACTCCCTACTTCCTGCTAACCCATCCTTTCTCAATATTTTCCAAGATTACTTCGTAGTAAACTTACCTCAAGATGTTATTAGTGGAGACTTCTGCTGGTATACTCACCAAGGCGATACGGTAAATATTGTAATTGCCGATTGCAGCGGTCATGGTGTATCAGGGGCATTCAATACGGTAATTATCAACTCATTGGTGGCGCAAGTGATTAACGAAACAAACTACCGAACCCCAGCCGATTTATTAGAAGAACTGCACAAGCGTATCATTAAGCTCATTCCGGCCGATCAGTACATTAACTTTAACATCGGTATTAAGATTGGAATTATTCGGATAAATGTTAACAGTTTACGAATGGTATTTGCAGGCGCAAAAATACCTTTGTATTATATCACAAATGGTGAACTGAAAATATTGAAGCCCGATAAAGTTTTTGTAGGAGGCTCTCATTATCCTGACATTAGTAATCGGTTTCACAACCGTATGATAAGCCTAAAGAAAGGAGATAAATTGATGATTTTTACCGATGGATATCAAGACCAATTCGGAGAGAAAGGTAAGTTCATGGTGAAAAATCTTCGAATGCTTTTGAGCGATATGGCGAATGAACCATTGAGCAAACAAAACCAATCATTGATGGCGAAGTTGAAAGATTGGCAAGGCGGAGAGCCTCAAACGGATGATATTTTAATTTTTGGTTTGCAGGTTTAGTTGCCGTTTCCTACTAATTGCATTTTTATTTTTTCAAACTCTTTCATTTTCAGCCTTCTTAGTTCTTCTGATTTTTCTTTTACCCACAAATCTTGGCTGTAATTACCATTAGGATACTTGTTGTAGTAATACTCATAATCAACCCCTAATTGATCAAACTCTTCTTTATAAGTATCTTCGATTACAATGAAATTAGCTTTTACATTCGATTTCAAATCGGAAAGAAAGCGAGGCTCGGATAGCATCATACTTTCGAGTTGAGAAAGGTACTGAGCCTGAGCCATTTTTTCTTCAGCTTGCCGTTTGCTTTCAACTACTTGCACTGCAGGCACATCATCCCATAGCTCGGCGTCATCAACACTACTAGGTTCTTCAACGGCAACCCCACCTAACTGTTCTCGGAGGAACTGCTTCCAACTATCAATATTCTCTTTTTCTTGATAAGTCATACTTACCCATGGTTTGCCTAAATACATAGTCCATAGCACAGAGTCAAGTGGGCTTTGCGCAAGGCTCGACCAAATGTTAGGCTTATTAAGCGGATCATTCAAAGGAGATTCTTCTGTCGCAGTATCTTGCGCCAGCACGTTAGATCCAGTTAGTAAAAGCATGAAGCAAGCGAAGTAAAGCAAACGCATATACTAAGTCTTTAAGGAATTTACAATGCAGATAGTATAAGAGAACCAATTACAAAGATAAGAAATATTTAAACTTGTTAACAGTAGTTGGTTGGTAAATTTTTCGTTAACTATCCTTTTAGTAGTTATTAGGTAACGGTTTTATCCAGCAAAAAATATACGAAACTGCTACGAAAAATACGATAATAGTGTTCCGCACAAATGCGAAAAGGTTGTTGGCGAGTGCAATGTTTAGTTTTCTCAGGCCATAAGAATCCTGTAAAGCAATACGATTCTCTTTGACAGATTGGATTAGAAAGTAATATCATCTACTTTTGCTGCGCATTATAAGGCTTTTATAAAACTATCAGATTCTGTTATGAATAAAGGAAAAGTTTCGCAGGTGATTGGCCCTGTGGTAGATGCAAGTTTCGACACCGAAAATGCAAAATTACCCAGCATCATGAATGCACTTTACGTGGAAAAACCCGATGGACAACGTGTAGTGCTAGAGGTGCAACAACACTTAGGTGAAGATAGAGTTCGTACTATCGCTATGGATAGTACCGAGGGATTAACCCGAGGTATGCCTATCGTAGATACTGGTGAACCGATTTCTATGCCGGTAGGCGAAGATATTCGCGGTCGTCTGTTTAATGTAGTAGGCGAAGCTATTGATGGATTAGAACAACCTAAGGGTACGCAAAAGCTGCCTATCCACCGTGCAGCTCCAGCTTTTGAAGAACTTTCCACGCAATCCGAGGTGCTTTATACCGGCATTAAAGTAATCGATCTTATTGCTCCTTATGCCAAAGGAGGTAAAATTGGTTTGTTCGGTGGTGCCGGAGTAGGGAAAACGGTACTTATCATGGAGCTTGTAAACAACATTGCGAAACGCTATTCAGGGCTTTCTGTGTTTGCAGGAGTAGGAGAAAGAACTCGTGAAGGGAACGACCTGCTGCGTGAGTTCTTGGAGTCTGATATTGTTCGATATGGTGAAGACTTCATCAAGTCGATGGAAGAAGGCGGCTGGGATCTTAGCAAAGTGGACATGGAAAAAGTGAAAGAATCACAAGCTACTTTGGTATTTGGGCAAATGAATGAACCTCCTGGTGCGAGAGCAAGAGTGGCACTTTCTGGGCTTACTGTGGCTGAGTACTTCCGCGATGGCGATGGTCAAGGGCAGGGTAAAGATATTCTCTTCTTTATCGATAACATTTTCCGCTTTACGCAAGCGGGTTCCGAAGTATCTGCCTTGCTAGGTCGTATGCCTGCAGCGGTAGGTTACCAACCAACACTAGCAACAGAAATGGGTGCCATGCAAGAGCGTATTACTTCTACTAAAAGAGGTTCTATTACATCGGTACAAGCCGTGTATGTACCTGCCGATGACTTAACAGACCCGGCACCGGCGACAACCTTTGCCCACTTAGATGCTACTACCGTACTTTCTCGTAAAATTGCAGAGTTAGGCATTTACCCTGCGGTGGATCCTCTCGATTCTTCTTCAAGAATTTTATCCCGCGATATCTTAGGAGACCATCATTACGATACTGCACAACGTGTAATTGAAACTTTACAGCGCTATAAAGAACTCCAAGATATCATCGCTATTTTGGGTATGGACGAACTTTCAGACGAAGATAAGCAAATCGTACACCGTGCACGTCGTGTGCAACGCTTCTTATCGCAACCATTCCACGTAGCTGAAGCGTTCACGGGTTTGAAAGGGGTATTCGTTGATATTAGCGATACGATCAAAGGGTTCAACGAAATTATGGATGGTAAACACGACCACCTCCCTGAATCTGCCTTTAACCTAGTAGGTTCTATCGAAGAAGCCGTAGAAAAAGGTGAAAAACTGCTAGCACAAGCAAAATAAGAAAACCCTTAAAGTAGTTAGATATGCAACTCAGCATTGTTACACCAGATAAACAAGTATTTGAGGGAGAAGTACAAGGAGTACAGGTCCCCGGTACAGAAGGTTCCTTTGAAATTTTGAATAATCACGCCCCGATTATCAGTACATTAGCTGAAGGACCGGTGCGAATCAGAAGTAACAAAGGAGAAGAAACTATACAAATTGATGGGGGTATTCTCGAAATGCTTGATAATAAAATAGTGATTTTAGCAGAATCTGTTGACTCATAATTAGATTCAATCATACTATAACAAGAAAGCTATCCTTTTAGGATAGCTTTTTTTATTTAATGTTGTAAATCAACTTCTTCTTTCCGTTTGTAAAGCTGCCACCAAGGAGTACCCGGAAACCGATGGTGTTCATAATGATACCCAAAAAAATAACACGAGAGAAAGGCCCAAAAATGATTTCTTTTTTGACTTTTGGCTTTGTAGGCATCCGTGCTGTTATGCTCGTGCTTATGGGGTAGGTAGGTGCCAAAGTAAAATAGTTGCAGTGTGGATAGGAAAGAAGGAAGCACCCAAAAAAGAACTAAGTTAGGCTCTGGAAAAAATAGCAATAGGAGGTTGAATAAAACTGCCACCCAAACAATTTGCCACACCGAAACATACTGCTTTATAAAACTCAGATACCAACGTAAAAAATGACCGCTGTGGTGGTAGTCCGGGTCGTGTTCACTCGCCACAAATCGATGGTGTTCGTGGTGCTTTTTATACAAGTGATTGTAGCGATTGAACATAAACAGCAACGCGCAAACCTTCCCAATGAAATGATTGAGCCTACGATTTGCTGAAACTGTGTGATGCATGGCATCGTGTGCGGTAATAAAAAGCCCGGTAAACAAGTGCGTTTGCCAAAGTACTGCCAGCCAATTAAAAGGATTGTACCATGCAAGAGAAGAAAATAACAGCAGTGCTGTGGAGGCAGTCCAGGCAAATAAAATAGAAAGAGCAATAACAACCCCTTTTGTTCCTTGCGGCTTCATATATCAAAGTTTCTTCTAGTATAATTACTAGTAAAACTACTTCTTACGAGTAGGGTTTCATTCAAAGGCTTAATTTCTCTTTAAACTTTGCAGCTTGCCTACGCGAAATTTCAATGCGTTGCCCGCCTTGCAGCTTCACCATCAGCCCACCGTTGAACCAGGGCTCTATTTTATCAATCCATTTTAAATTAATAATGTACTTGCGACTCGCTCTAAAAAATAGTTTATCGTCGAGCCGCTCATCGAGTGCATTGAGCGAGCGGTGAATTAAAGGGCGGTTTTCTTTAAAATACACTTTCACATAGTTGCCTTCCGATTCAAACAAGCTGATGTCGGTAAGTTTTACAAACCAGCACTTTTCACCATCTTTTACAAACACTTGATCGTTTTCGGAAAGTTTACCCGATGGTTTTGCCGGCTTTTGATTGTTTTTTTTAGCAAATACTTCCCGCACTTTTCGCATAGCTTCTTCCAACCGTTTGGGGTCGATAGGTTTCATTAGATAGTCTAGGGCATTAATTTCAAATGCTTTGAGTGCGTACTCGTCGTATGCTGTGGTAAAGATGACCTCGGGTACAGTAGGAAGCATTTCTAATAAATCGAACCCTGTTTTTTCTGGCATTTGGATATCGAGGAATAGCAAATTGGGTTTGTGATGCTCAATCTTTTCGAAGGCATCATCTGCATTGGCTGCTTCTTCTACAATTTCTAAATCATCAAATTTTTCAAGAAGAGAACGCAGCCCAGTACGTGCGAGGCGTTCATCATCTACAATAATTACTTTCATCATAAACTTGAGTTTTTTACCCTACAACGAAATGATAACAAACGATTTAATCTACAAAAAAAGTAGGGCGGTGTTTACACCTTTTACATTATCGGCAAGATAGCTCAATAAAAAACCCGAAAGAGTTCTCCTTCGGGTTTACATTTGATGTAATGTAGCCGTGAGTATACGATTTACTCTTTTTCTTCGGCAGGTTCTTCGGGGAGTTCTTCCCCATTGATAAGCGCTTTGATCTTAGTTTCGAGTTCGTCCATTAGCTCGGGATTATCTTTGATAAGATCTTTAACGGTTTCCCTACCCTGCCCCAATTTGCCACTCTTATAAGAGAACCATGAACCAGCCTTTTTTATAATATCTAACTCTACTGCCATATCGAGCACTTCTCCTGCCTTTGAAATACCTTCTCCATATAGAATATCAAATTCTACTTGTTTGAAGGGCGGAGCCACTTTGTTTTTTTGCACTTTTACGCGAGTACGGTTTCCAATTATCTTGTCGGCACCTTCTTTAATAGCGCCAATACGGCGGATATCGAGCCGTACCGAAGAGTAGTATTTCAGTGCATTCCCACCCGTAGTGGTTTCAGGGTTCCCAAACATTACCCCAATTTTTTCGCGTAATTGATTAATGAAAATACAAACGCAATTGGTTTTATTGATAACACCGGTAAGCTTTCGCAAGGCTTGCGACATTAGCCGAGCTTGCAAACCCATTTTGCTATCGCCCATTTCCCCTTCGAGTTCGGCTTTAGGAACTAGCGCGGCTACGG
Source organism: uncultured Roseobacteraceae bacterium (assembly GCA_964394585.1). Classification (GTDB taxonomy): domain Bacteria; phylum Bacteroidota; class Bacteroidia; order Cytophagales; family Flammeovirgaceae; genus CAYUJH01. The sequence goes on along the minus strand of CAYMYI010000016.1, from coordinate 31,349 downwards.
AGTCAACCACGATAATATCGATAGCTGCGCTGCGGACTAGTTGCTCGGTAATTTCGAGGGCTTGTTCTCCATGGTCGGGTTGCGAAATCAGCAGGTTATCCAAATCAATCCCTAACTTTTCGGCATAAAGTTTATCGAAGGCGTGCTCAGCATCTACAAAAGCAGCAATACCGCCTAATTTTTGGGCTTCAGCAATGGTATGCAGCGCGAGGGTGGTTTTCCCCGACGACTCCGGTCCATAAATTTCTACCACTCTACCACGAGGCAGACCGCCCACCCCTAATGCCATATCAAGGCTGAGCGAACCGGTAGAAATTGCCGGTATATTGACTACGTTTTCGTCGTTCAGGCGCATGATTGTGCCCTTTCCGTACGTTTTTTCGAGCTTAGAGATAGTCGTTTCGAGCGACTTCAGTTTTTCGTTTTTCTCTTCTTTAGTCATAACGTGTGTTACTAAATTATCGGGTGTGGAATTCGACATGACAAATTACAATTTTTTTGGTGAAAGATTGCCCGCATGATCCTATAATAGCAATAGCAACGAATCAATATGCGGTTCACAACGGTACTTCAAAGAAAAGGCGCTGGTTCGTAAGGGATTTACGCACTGAAAAAAGGCTTTGTTAAAAGAATGCGTCGGTGAAGTGTTCTACTGCGCAGTTGGGTGGTGTGCCCGAAATACTGATGATGTCGAACCGAATTTGATAATCGCCTTCATGTGCATCTTGGTAGGCTTCGGCAGCCTCGAAAATCCGTTCGGCTTGTGCTTCGGAAACAAAGGCTTCTGGTGTGCCAAACAGATGATTTTTTCGCGTTTTCACTTCCACAAACACCAGTAAATCGTTTTGCTGAGCTATGATGTCAATTTCGGCTTTGCCGAACCGATAGTTTGTCGCCACAATATGGAAACCTTTTTTCTTAAGAAACTCAGCGGCGAGCTTTTCTCCATATTTACCGATAGCATGATGTGTTGCCATAGCAGAGCTTTAAGGTTTGGGTAATAAAATTCGGAAAGTGGTTCCATGTTCGGCGTCGGAGCGTTTCACAAAAATTTTACCTCGGTGGTAGTGTTCTATAATGCGTTTCACTAACGTAAGCCCCAAGCCCCAACCGCGTTTTTTGGTGGTATAACCTGGCTGAAATACAGCTTTGAGTTTCGACTTAGGAATCCCCTTGCCTGTATCGCAAATATCAATTTCCACCATGCGGTCATCTTTCGCATTGCGAATGTAGATATCGATTTTTCCTATGCCATTCATGGCGTCTACGGCATTTTTACAGAGGTTTTCGATGACCCACTCGAATAAAGGGCGGTTGAGTTGCGCTACGAGTTTCTGCCCAAACTTGGGGGTTACATTAATTTGTACTTTCGTAGAAATGCGTTTTTCCAGGTAGTGGACAATATGCCGAATGGCATTGGGGACATCTTCCGCCTGAAAATTAGGTGTAGAACCAATATTTGAAAAACGATCGGTAATGATTTGCAACCGTTGGATGTCTTTTTCCAATTCTTCGATAATACTTTCGTCGTAAGTGTTGGGTTCGGTTCTGAAAAACTCTACCCAAGCCATAAGCGAAGAGATGGGTGTACCTAGTTGGTGGGCAGTTTCTTTAGCGAGTCCGGCCCACACGCGGTTTTGTTCCGAGCGTTTCGAGGTAGTAAACGTTAGGTAGGCGAGTGCAGCTATAAAGCCTATTACAAGGAGTTGCACAAACGGATAAAACCGAATTTGCCGGATGATGTCTGAGTCGTCATAATAAATGTACTGTTGCCAATTTTCGCCCAGTTGTACTTTGATCGGTTCGTGTATGCTTGCCATATGGCGGAGCCGTTCTGTCAAAATCTTATCTTTAGCCTCGTCTGAAAGCAGAGGCGATAGGTCAATATTGCGATGGTAGAGCGGTGTTTGGGTGTCGTCGGCTAAAATTACCGGGATCGATGCGTTTGCTTCCACAATTTCGGTAAGTAGAAACGATAAGTCGTTTTCTTTTCGAGGATTTGTAACAAACTCTTGGGTACTCGCAAAAAGTTTCATGTAGACCTTCTCTTGCTGCGAAACCTGCTGAGCAAGCCAATTCGAATAAAACAACGAAATTACACTGAGTAATAACCCTAAACCGGCGATTACCCATTTTATTTTGCTTTGGTTTTGGTAAATATCGAGCGTACGCATATATAAAACGAAATAGAAAAATACCTTAAGGAATGTTAGAATTCGCTTTCAGCTTCTGAGTTATTGGGGAAAATTTTAAACTCAACGCGGCGATTGATTTTTTTATCTTTTTCTGTTTTTTGCTCTAAGATGATAGGCTCTGAAGAGCCCTTTCCTATGGCTTCTACGCGCGAAGGATGAAACCCTCCGTACGAAATAATATAGCTTTTAATGGCATTGGCACGGTCTTGCGAAAGCTCTAGGTTCATCTTAGGATCGCCGTCGGAATCGGTATGCCCAATTACTTTTACGTTATAGGCAGGGTGATCGGCTAGGAAATCGATCACAAGGTGTAGGTTGTTTTCCATTTCGGGGAGTAGTTCGCTGCTGCCCGACTCAAAATCGATAGAATTGAAAACGATATTTTTAACCGGTACGGCATCGAATTGTACCGTAGTATCGCCGTTGATGTGGAACAATTCATTGATGTTAAAAAAATTATCACCTTCTATAATTACTAAATATTCTCGGTGGTTGATTAGCTCAAACTGAAATGTACCGTCTTCGCGAATTTCTTTGGGGGCTACTTCGGTGCCCTCTGTCATATCTACAATCGTAACAATCCCTTGAAACACCTCGCCGGTTACCGGCTCTACCACCATCCCTGTAAACGTAACGATGTTGTTCGGCTTGGCTTCCATAGGTAGTTGGAACGAGTGCAAATCTAGGTTTTTACCTCCCTCATCCACCGATTTCGCATAAAAAAGCCATAGCGATTCAGTATCAATCGAGAAATATATTTCATCGCCTTCTCCATTTACCAAAGGCCCTACGTTTTTAGGTTCGCCCCACTTCCCGTTCACATTAAAGCTTTTGAAAATATCGAACCCTCCAAAGTTTACTAGGTGGTTATCAGAACTGAAGTACAATACGTTATAGCGGGGGTGGGGAAAAGGGCTTACTTCTTTCCCTCTTGTATTAATGATGGGGCCCATATTGAGGGGAGGAAGCCACCCGCCACTTTTGTGGCGGATGCTGAAATACAAATCGGTACCGCCAAATCCACCGGCACGTGCCGAAGAAAAGTAGAGGGTATCGCCGGTAACTGAAAACGCCGGATGAGAATCCCAAACGGCACTGTTAATTTCAGCACCCATGTTTACAGCACGCGCCCACTGACCGTCGTCTAGGCGTTTGGCTTCGTACAAATCGCAATCGCCATAGCTTTCCGGGTTATTGCAGCGTACGAAAATCAAAGTTTGCCCATCGGGGCTTAAGCAAGGGGAGCCTTCGTTGTATTGGGTGTTGAGCGACGTAAGCGGCTGTGCTTCGCCCCACTCACCATATTCATCGCGTTGCGCCATGTACAAATCTTCGTTGTAGGGAGCTGTGCTGCTAGGGTTGGCAAATACCATCTCGTTGCTAGGAGTTCGGTTGCGTTTCGAAGAAAAATAGATGGTGTTATCATTTTCGCCGGTTACGGTAACGGCGTAGTCGTCGTATTCTGAGTTTACCAACGAGCCCATATTCAAGAGCACATCTTGAGGGGGCAGCAGCGTATCTACCGATTTTCGACGCTCTACCATATGAAAATAGTAATCGAGTTCGGCATACAGGTCTTGCTCAAATTGGGTAAGGGAGTCGTAGTATTGCAAGGCTTCTTTAATTTCGCCCCGGTGATGTTTAATGATAAGCCTATACAAATCTTTGGTGAGTTTTTCTTTCCCAAGGTATTCAGAAACGCCTGCTAACTGCCAAACCATGCTCATATCTTTAAAATTTTCAATACCAAAGTTGCTTACATACCGATATAGCACATTAAACATAGGCTTCCATTGTTGGTTGAGGCGATAGCGCTCAATGCGGGCAAGTAATGCCGGCTGGTAGTAGTAAGGGATTACGTTCACGTTCGGGAAGTCGATGCCAGGCTTTTGCAGTACAGAGGTGGTATCGGTAGGGACGAAATCTTGGATGATGAGAGCATCTTTTTCAACCCCTCGCTTCGGTTTTTTCTCTTCTTTTTCCGGCTCTTGAGCATACAAAACACCCCCAGCAAGGAAACACACCCACCACAGGGTAAAAACTCCAAGAAATGTGATAGACTGACGTGTTTTCATTTTGTAACCTCAACAAATTAACCTCAAGATGTTTGAATCTTTTGGCGATACCAATACCCCACTGTTTTTTGTACTTTTGCACGCTTATACGTAAATCGTATGGCAACTTACTATTTGGTAAAAGTAACAATTTCAGATGGGGATTCTGTTCTAACTACTTCAGGAAACTTCCGCTTAGTTCACTTAACTTCTTTGTTGATACCGTCGCGTTTTCTCCGTCGCTTCTTTTCCAAAAAGAAAAGCCAACGATCCCTTATATAAAACAGCTTTTGATTTGTGTGTTTGGTAATTACAAAACGATACTCCCAAGGCAATGAATACAATTGATGATACAATTTTGAGTTTGAGTGAAATTGCAGACCTCGATTCCGAACAACTCTTACCGGGAATACCACTGCAAGAAGATGATTCAGACGATTTCCCAAGTGGTACTCGGGCGCAACTCCCTTTATTGCCTATTCGAAATACAGTGTTATTCCCTGGGGTAATTATCCCTATTACGGTAGGTAGAAAAAAATCGATTAAACTGATAAAAAAAGTACAGCGGTCTGATAAAACATTAGGAGTGGTTACACAAAAGAACCCTCAACACGACGATCCTGGCTTCGAAGACCTCTTCCATACTGGCACCGTAGCGAAAATCTTAAAAATGATTAAGTTGCCCGATGGAAACACCACGCTAGTAATCCAAGGGAAAAAGAAGTTTCAAATCGAAGAATTAGTGAGCGAAGACCCCTACCTCATTGGCGAGGTTACATTCGTGGAGGAGTCTTTCCCTAAAGCAAACTCTAAAGAAGGAAAGGCATTTATCGATTCGTTGAAAGAATCGGCCATGAAGATTATCAAACTTAATCCGGAGATTCCCTCTGAAGCACAAATGGCTCTAGAGAGCATCGAGAGTCCGGCATTCCTTACCCATTTTCTTTCTTCGAACATCAACGCCGAAGTACAAGAAAAACAAGAAATGCTTGAAATGCTCGATGGAGCAGCGCAAGCTACTCGCTTATTAGGCTATATGCTGCGAGAAATTCAACTTTTGGAGATTAAGCAAGAAATCCATGAGAAGGTAAGCTCCGATATTGACCAGCAACAACGCGATTACTTCTTGAGGCAACAAATGAAAGTGCTCCAAGACGAATTGGGAGTAGATGGCCCCGATCAAGAAGTAGAATCGCTCAAGGTAAAAGCACGAAAAGCCAAACTCCCACAACACGTTGCCGAGCATTTTGAGAAAGAACTCAAAAAATTGCAGCACCTGAACCCTGCTGCTCCCGATTACCCCGTTCAAATTAACTATTGTGAGTTTTTAGTAGAGCTCCCTTGGAGTAAATTCACAAAAGACAATTTCGACTTAAAAAAGGCTCAGAAGATTTTAGATAAAGCGCATTATGGGCTCGAAAAAGTGAAAGACCGTATTATCGAATATCTAGCGGTATTAAAGCTAAAAAACGATTTGCGCGGTCCAATCCTTTGTCTATACGGCCCTCCGGGGGTAGGTAAAACCTCTTTGGGAAAATCGATTGCCCAAGCCTTAGGGCGTAAGTATGTGCGGATGTCGTTAGGGGGCTTGAAAGACGAAGCCGAAATTCGAGGACATCGTAAAACCTACGTAGGAGCTATGCCAGGGCGTATTCTGCAAAATATCAAAAAAGCCGATAGCTCAAACCCTGTTTTTATTCTGGATGAGATTGATAAGATTAGTTCTGATTTCCGGGGCGATCCTGCCTCTGCCTTGCTCGAAGTGCTCGACCCCGAGCAGAACAACGCCTTTTCGGATAATTACCTCGAAATGGAATACGACCTTTCCAAGGTATTGTTCATTGCTACGGCTAACTCATTAGATACGCTCCACCCTGCCTTGCTCGATCGGATGGAAATTATCGAGATAAATGGGTATTCTTTAGAAGAAAAAGTGGAAATCGCTAAAAAACACTTGATACCCAAACAGCGCAAAGAGCATGGGTTGAACGGAAAACAACTATCGCTCGATACCAACGCGCTGAAGCATATCATCGAAGCGTATACACGCGAATCGGGCGTAAGAAGCTTAGAGCGAAAAATTGGAGCAGTGGCACGGTACGCTGCCAAAAGTGTAGTGCTCGAAGAAGACTATTCACCCAAAATAAAGCAAGAGCACTTGAGTCAAGTATTAGGGGCTCCTTTGTTTGATAAAGAAGTCTATCAGCAAAACGACATTGCCGGCATTGTTACCGGGTTGGCATGGACGCCTGTGGGTGGCGAAATCCTTTCCATTGAATCGAGTTTGAGCCGAGGCAAGGGTAAAATCACGCTTTCAGGGCAATTAGGTGATGTGATGAAAGAATCGGCATCTACGGCTCTTTCTTATCTAAAAACACAAGCGGATACTTTAGGAATCGATTACCGCATTTTCGAACGTTACGATTTACACATTCATGTTCCTGCTGGTGCAGTGCCGAAAGATGGTCCTTCGGCAGGCATTACGCTACTGGTTTCGCTCGCCTCGGTATTTACCCAGCGCAAAGTGCAGCCAAAAATCGCTATGACGGGCGAAATTACCCTAAGTGGCAGGGTGTTGCCAGTAGGGGGCATTAAAGAAAAATTATTAGCAGCTCGGAGGGCAGGCATCCGCGAGGTAATTCTTAGCGAAAAAAACCGAAAAGATGTAGAAGAACTCAAAGCGGAATATTTAAAAACGTTTTCGGTTCATTTTGTACAACACGCCCGCGAGGTGCTCAGCATTGCCTTGCACTCTCAGAAAGTGAACATGCCTTTGCAGTTTCAACTTGAAGACTGAGAAAAGCCAATAGGACGGTTGCTATCCGCATCGGATAGCTGAATGTGTTCCACATCGGCAAGTTCGAGGGTGGTCATTTGTTTGCGAGTGCGCATTTCTGCCGATAAGGTGCTTATCCGCAAGTGCTGGTTACGCACGGCTTGCTCGATGAATTTGCGGATGTCGCGGGCATTTCCAAAGTAGCGTTTTTCCGATTGCCTCAAAGATGTGAAAAACGTGCGCATGTGTTGAGCTGCGTGTTGGTCGGGCGATAGTTGCTTATCTTGCAACATGTCGATGGCAATGCGGTACAACTCTTCGCTGCTGAAATCGGCAAAGAAGAACAGTTTATCAAACCGCGACTGTAAGCCGGGGTTCATTCTTAAAAAATCATCCATTTCTTGGGTATACCCCGCCACTATAATGGCAAGATCTCCTCGGTGGTCTTCCATTTCTTTTAAAATTACTTCTATGGCTTCTTTGCCAAAGTCTTGTCCGCCGGTATCGCTATTTAGTGCATAGGCTTCGTCGATGAATAACACGCCACCTTTTGCTTTTTCAAGCATTTTTTGGGTTTTCAGGGCAGTTTGCCCCACATACCCTGCTACCAAATCTTTACGGCTACATTCCACTAAATGCCCTTTCTCTAACAGGCCTAGTGCCTTGTATATTCTTGCTAATATGCGAGCGATGGTCGTTTTACCTGTGCCGGGGTTTCCTTTAAATACGGCGTGTAGCGAAAGGCTTCCGAGTACATCTTGCTGAGTATCGAGGTAAAAGCGTACTAATCGAATGAGCTCATGAATTTCGTTTTTAACCGTTTGCACCCCGACTAAACTATTGAGCAGGTCGAGTTGCTCCTTGAGCTCTTCTTCGTCTACCCCTAAAATAGGTATTTTCCGTTCCGTAGCTTTAAATAGAGTTTCAAGGTCGTGCATGGTAGCGGTGCTGAGCTCTTCTTTGCTTAGCGAAGAAGGGTTTTCCGATTGCATGATGCGCAATCCCATTTTCATTTTTACCTCATCGACCCACGAACAGACCAGCCTGGCATTGCCAAACGATTTATCGCGGTTTCGATACTCTTCGATGAGCTTGCGTTCTAAGAACTTCATGGCTTCCGGCTCGAAGGCGATTTCTTTTTTACGGGCAGTTGCCGCCGCTATGGCAAGCAGTTCTTGCGGGAGGTAATCGGGGAAGTGAAAGGTTGTCCCAAAGCGCGATTTAAAACCTGGGTTTGAGTTAAGCACTAACTGCATTTCTTCGGGGTAACCGGCTAAGAAAATGGCAATATCGCCGGGTCCGTCTGACATTTCTTTTACAAGCACTTCGATTACCTCTTGGCCGTAGTCTTTGTCGTCGTCTTCGGAGCGTACAAGCGAGTAGGCTTCATCGATAAACAACACTCCGCCGCGTGCACTTTCAATCATTTCTTTCACCTTAGGCGCAGTTTGCCCAATATATTGCCCGATTAGTTCAGCTCTGCCCACCTCTACGATAGAGCCTTCACTCAAAAATCCAAGATGGTGATAAATTTTGGCGAGTAATTTGGCAACCGTTGTTTTTCCGGTGCCCGGGTTGCCGGTAAATACGGCATGTAGGTTTGAGCGTTCATCTTCATCGAAACCTTTTTCGCGGCGTAGCTTCAAAAACTCAAGGTACTGCGTATACTCTTTTATTTTCTTTTTGACTTGTTTTAAGCCGATGAGCTCTGAAAGCTCTTGCATGGCTTGTTCAAGGGTTTCCTCAGACGAGGATGCCTTTTCAGTATCTGTATTTTCTTCAGAGCGTTTCTCGATTAGAAGCGCCTCTCCAAGGAGCATCGTACAGTCGCCTTCCATGGTGTGAGAACCGCACTCAAAAGGCACTATGGCAATCAATCGGTTCATAAACACAATTTCGAGGGTATATTGGTCTTGGTACCATGTACCTTTGTTATCAGAGCCCCAGCCGGTAATAATAGTTACGTCGTCTTCTTCGCCACGAATGGTACGCAGCTCGGTAGTTTTGCCTTTTAACTCTCCTGCGCTATTATAAAAGTTGAAAAGAAGCTCGCAGTGCCAATCGTAGGGAATCATGTTTTCAAAGCGGAGTTCTACCCATACGTAACGAGTTTCTGCAGCTTGAAACTGTTTGAGGTAAACGCGTTTTTCTTGAGGAAGCCCCTCGTGCCCTCCTTCAAAAAGGGCTATTTGCGAAAGTTCAAAATACGGATTGTAGTTCAAGGTTACTTGCCCGCTATCTTCCACATAGAACGGAGCGGTCCCCACTAACTCATTATCTAAAAAGGCTTCCCACAAATATTCGCCGCGATGCCAAAAATAGCCGAGTTGTTCGTGCCCCCAGCCTTCGCGTACAAATACAGTGTTTTCTTCTGGATGAACTTTAGGGTCGAGGTTTAAGTCGCAGATGACTTCTTTGCCATCGCGGGTTATCTTGTAACAAATCAGTTTTACGTTTACATCCCAACTTTGGGTATCGAAGGCTTTATTATAAAAAGCTAGCTCGGCGTATAGGTAGGCTGTTTCCGACTGCTCAAACACTTGTCGGTATTTTTTTTTGCCTTCTGCCAGCCACTCTTCCGAAGAGTAAACTTTCAGACTCTTAAACTTATATTTTTTTTCTTTCGTCTTCTTGTTCTTGAAGATCATAGCGAGCCTTCCGTTGATGTGCAAAAATGGTGGAACATTCCTATACAATGCGCGAACTGTTTGCGCAATGACGAAAGACTAAGTTACTGATTCTTGGGTGAAATCTGAATCATAAAAAAATGCAAATAAGAAAGGATAAACCATAGGGGGTAACTATAGCACTTTTTCAGCTATCTGCTTCTGTTCTTCAATGAACTCGATGAGATATTTGAAGTGGGTAATCACAAAAATGTTATCAGGGATATCTAAATCTTGTCCAATAACTTGATACCCGGAAATGAGAAGTTGTGTGTCTTTAAACATTTCCGACAACTCGTACAGATAATCTTGAACGTGGTCGATATCCGGAGAGGAAGTAATCACGGTGAGTACGAAATCGGGCTTATGAATTTTATACGCTTCGTATAAATCTTTCATGGGTAGGCTCTGCCCCAAATAAGTGGCTTGGTTACCTCGTGCTTTAATGAGGTAGGCAGCAAACAATAGGCTGATTTCGTGCAACTCGCCTTCCGGTAGGTACAACATATACTTTTGGCTAGCGCTATTGTTGTTGTACGAAAACTGCCCATCAATAGCTACAATGAGCTTTTGGCGGATGAGATTGGTCATGAAATGCTCTTGTGCAGGGTTAATAGAGTCGATTTGCCACAAGAAACCAATCTTTGTGAGGAAAGGGTAAATGATGTTCATCATGGTTTCCTCAAAACCTAGTTGCAGAATATTGGTCGACATGATTTTCTCGAATTGCGACTCGTTCAGGTCAATCATCGAGACGGTCAAGGCGTTAATTTGGTCTGAGTAGTTGTTATTCTTATCAATAGTTTTTAGGACCGCTTCGAAAAGCTCTTCCTGGTTCATCTTAGCTATTTTAGAAATCTTATACCCATTGTTATTCAGAAGCGCAATGTTAAGCATGTGTTTCAAGTCTTCCGAATCGTAATACCGTATGTTGGTATCCGTACGTTTGGGATTCAAAATATTATAACGCTGCTCCCAAATGCGAATGGTGTGAGCTTTGATGCCGGTAAGATGCTCCAAATCTTTAATAGAATATGTGCTCACGTTTTAATACTGTTTTATGAAAAAAATGAATAACTCCAACGTCTTAATTTTGTTACACATTATTGTATGTGTATGGGGTGTTTCCCCTTGGAGTTGGAAAATTTCTTATATGTAAACCCACCCTTAGCTGAAATGTTTTGCAGAAACCTTAATTATTTTAAGAAAAAGATTAAACAAAATAAATTGAATAGTTAAACAAAGTGGATTTTGCTAAAACAGTAGCCCCGGCGAGCTTTGTGCCTCTTCGGATAGGAGATGGCAACCTCCCTATGATTTGCTTCCATGGATATGGGCAAACTCCTGAGGTTTTCCGCAAACTCGAAGGGGTGTTCGCTTCTTACACGCTGTACTGCTTTCCCCTCCCCAAGGCTAATGAACAGGCAAACCTAATTAGCTCTTGTCCACAATTTGCCAAAGAGTACCTTATGCAGTTGATAAAGGCATTAGATGCCGAAGGAGTTTCCTTTCCGGTGGCGGTTTTGGGCTTTTCGTTAGGGGCTCGCTTGGCATTGGCAATTACTGAGCAAATTCCTCAAAACATAGCCCATATAGTGCTTGCGGCTCCCGATGGGTTGGCAAGGCGGTGGGTTTTTCAAATAGCAACGCGCACTTGGGCAGGGCGCTATATATTTCGGCAAGTGGTAACCAAAGGATATTCTTTGGTGCAAAAGCTGATTGCTGTCGGCGTGCAATGGCGGTGGATATCGCCTGCTTTGGGCAGAATAGCGCTACACCCTTTGCAAAACTCGCAGCACCGGTACAGTTTAGTGGAAACTTGGTTGTTGAGCCGCTATTTTCAGCCAAATCTATGGCAACTTGCTCGAAACATCAGGCAAAGCACCCGCATCCGTTTGTACCTTGCAAAGAACGACACACTCATTGAGCCGAAACACGTGGCTAAATGGCTTACACTTTTTCCACAAACTGAGATTGTTGAGTTGCCAGCTTCGCACGGGAATTTGCTGCAAGTGTGGGCACGACAGCGCACAATTCGCTAAAAACTTGGTTTTATGAAGGGAAAAGTTGAAATTTGCGCCCTCATTTGGACGTGTTCCTGAAATTAAACAAAAAAACTATGGCTGTAAAAATCAGACTAGCCCGCCGAGGCAGAAAGAGAAGACCGATTTACGATATCGTAATAGCGGATTCTCGTGCACCACGTGATGGTCGTTACATTGAAAAAATTGGTTCGTTTAACCCGAATACGCACCCGGCTACTATCGTATTGAACGAAGACCGTGCCCTTACTCGCTTAATGCAAGGGGCAGTGCCTACCGATACGGCAAGAACGATTCTTTCGCGCATGGGCATCATGCTGCGCAAGCACTTGCAGGTTGGAGTAACAAAAGGGGCAATTACCCAAGAAGTGGCAGATCGCCGTTTTGAAGAGTGGAAACAAACGAAAGATTGGACTAACTTAATTGGTCAGAATGACGCTTCACCGGAAACGCTTGCCATTAAAACAAAGGCCGCTGTAGAAGCTCCTGCGCCTACACCTGCACCAGTTGAAGAAGCCCCTGCTGAAGAAGAGGTAGCAGAAGTGGCCGCTGAAGAAGCTCCGGCAGACCAGGAAGCCCCTGCGGTTGAAGAAACGCCTGTGGCAGAAGCTTCAGAAGAAGGAGAAGGAGAAGAAGAGAAAAAAGAAGAAGCGTAAGCAATTCTAGAATAAAACAGAAAGAAGCTGTCCCCTGAAAGGACAGCTTTTTTTATGCTTGTAATTAATTATTGCTTCTCGAGAAGCAACCTATTACCGATCTTTCATGGAAAGCCGACTGTAACAGATATACCAAAATTTATAAGATTTCAGGGTTTTTGTGCTTGACTTTCTAAGAAATTACCAGCATCAAATTTTCTATGATGTAATTTCCTTTCATACTTATGCAGATGGACAGCGATCAGCGAAAACTTTAGCGATTACAGATAGGCATGGAAAAAACTACATTTAAAATTCCTCAAATGGACTGCCCTTCAGAAGAAAATCTGATTCGGATGCAGCTCGGGGATATACCTCAGGTGCACCACTTGGCGTTTGACCTTCCCAACCGAACGCTTGTAGTATTTCACGACGGGGGCATGGAGGCCTTAGAACATTCTATTAAGGCATTGAATTTAGGAGGGCACCGACTCACTACTGAAAAAAGTGCTCAAACGACTTTCGTAAATGATGCACAGGAGCAAAAGCAACTTTTAGGCATTGTCTTGGCAATTAACCTCGCGTTTTTCTTCATCGAAATGCTCACCGGGCTAGTCGCTCAATCGATGGGTTTGGTTGCCGATAGTTTGGATATGCTGGCAGATGCGTTGGTGTATGGTATCAGCTTGTGGGCTGTGGGGAAAAGTGTCGTACAAAAAAAGCAAGTAGCTAGGTTGGCAGGTTATTTTCAGGTTTTATTGGCAATTGTTGGGTTTACAGAGGTAATCCGGCGGTTTTGGGTAGGGGAAATCCTCCCAAATCCTACTACCATGGTGGTAGTTTCTACCTTGGCGCTCATGGCCAATGCCCTGTGTTTATATTTGCTACAGAAATCGAGCAATAAAGAGGAAGCTCACATGCGAGCCAGTGTGATTTTTACCTCAAACGATGTAATTATAAATGTAGGGGTAATGGTGGCTGGTTTGTTAGTATATGCATTACAATCCAATATCCCCGATTTGGTGATTGGTACGCTCGTTTTTGTGCTGGTAATACGCGGAGCACGAAGTATTTTGCAACTGGGGAAATGATTAATTTGTATAAAGATGGTAAGTTAGCACACATTTTGGACAGGCAATTGCTCACAAAGCATCGTACACATCGAAATTATGCAGCAAAAAGAAGAATGGACGGAGGTTATCACGGCAAAAAGCAACTTGCTCGATTTAAAACTCCGCGAAATTTGGAACTACCGCGACCTGATTATCATTTTCGTTCGGCGTAATTTTGTAGCCGGCTACAAGCAAACCATTTTAGGGCCATTGTGGCAGTTTATAGGGCCTATCATGGGAGCGATTATCAACGTAACGCTTTTCAACAACATCGCAGGAATTTCTACAGAAGGCACTCCACCCATCCTTTTTCAAATGCTCAGTGTATCGCTATGGTCGTACTTTTTGGGGTGCTTTTCCGGCACGGCAAATGTGTTTAAAGGCAATGCTGGTATTTTCTCCAAAGTCTATTTCCCACGGCTTACCGTACCCATTTCTACTTCAATTTCCGGACTAATTGGGTTGGGAATCCGATTTATCATCTTCATTTGTATGTGGGTTTATTTCTATTTCCAAGGGGAAGTGAGCTTTCAAGGGATTCAGTTTTTGTGGCTTTTTGTACTGCTATGTATGTTGGCTCTTTTGGGGATGAGTTTAGGCGTTGTAGCGGCATCTATCACCTTAAAATACAAAGATTTCAACAGCTTTGTATCGTATGGTATGCAGTTTCTTTTCTACCTCTCGGCGGTGGTGTATCCGGTATCTACGTTGCCCGATAATTACCGTTTTCTTTCAGAGTACAACCCCATAGTCCCTATTTTAGAGGCGGGCAGAAATGTGATTTTAGGAGTAGGTACGTTTGATCCGATAGCCTTATTATTTTCAGCCTTATTCATTGTTGTATTCTCCATTCCAGCCCTGATGATTTTCAACTACACCGAGCGCACATTTATTGATAAAGTGTAGCATCCTGTAAGGCATAACGTGTACACTTAGGGCTTTTGAGCCACCGCAAAGCAGCTTGTACCCCATGGCAAGGTGTTTCCTTTCCGAATTTTTTCCAACTCTTTTTGGAGTATCTCGTTATCGTAACTTCCTATTTCTGGGAAGCTTACTTTGGTGTTCTCTTTGCTAAAAAAATACCATTGTGCTGTACGAATTGCGCAAAATCTGTGAATAGCCCATAAAATCCATGATACGCTTTATGATGGGTTCCTTGTAGGCGAGGAGCCGGTTTAGGAACGTTAGTTTTTGTAGATTCTTAAAAAACTCATGAACCTTGGTATAGTAAAGAGTTTATTAATCAGATTCCCTTACTATGCATCGCAAAAATATTGTTATTACGCAATCAAATTATATTCCATGGAAAGGCTATTTCGATGCCTTACAAATTGCCGACGAATTTATTTTGTATGATGATGTACAGTATACCAAGCGCGATTGGCGAAATCGCAATAAAATTAAAACACCCCAAGGGCTGCAATGGCTCACCATTCCTGTGGAAGTCAAAGGAAAGTACTTCCAATCCATTAAAGATACGAAGGTGAGCGATGCACGATGGCGCGCCAAACATTGGAAAACAATCAAAGCAAACTATAGCAAAGCTGAGTATTTTAGGGAATTAGAAGATACAATCGCGAATTTATACACTGAAAAATCTACCTATTTAAGTGAAATCAATCATCGTTTTATTACCAATATATCTGCCTTGATGGGCTTCTCCGCTCAAGTGCGGTTTTCTTCCGAGTTTCAATTAGTAGAAGGAAAGACAGAGCGGCTCATCGATTTGTGTAAGCAATTAGGCGGTACTGATTACTACACCGGATTTTCTGCCAAGAACTATCTTGATGAAGCCCTTTTTAGGCAAGAGTCGATTCGACTACATTACTTTGATTTTACCAACTATCCTACATACCCTCAGCTACACGGTGCTTTCGAGCATCATGTCTCTATCATTGATTTATTGTTGAATGTAGGTGCATACGAGGCTCCATCTTTTTTAAAATTCACAACGCCATGAAAGTATCCGTAGTTACTACCTTATATTATTCAGAGCCATACATTAATGAGTTCTTTCAAAGAATCAAAAATGCGCTAGAGCCTCTTGTTGGAGAAAGTTATGAAGTCATTTTTGTAAATGATGGGCCTACCGATGGTTCCATTTTGAGTGTTCGCCGTCTGATTGAAAAAGCATTGCCCATGCAAGTGCAACTCATAGAACTGAGCCGCAATTTTGGGCATCATAAGGCGATGCTAACAGGCTTACGATTGGCAAAAGGTGATTTTGTGTTTTTAATCGATATCGACTTAGAAGAACCCCCAGAACTGTTTACCACCTTCTGGGAAAAGATACATGCCAACTCCGATACCGACGTAGTATATGGCATACAAACCAAGAGAAAGGGAAACTATTTCGAAAAATATAGCGGTGCTTTTTTTTATCACTTTTTTAATTGGTTTTCTGATATTAAATACCCTCATAATACTACTACTGCCCGATTGATGCGAAAAGACTATGTACAGGCAGTTTTGGAGTACCCTGAAAAGGAGCTAGAAATCTGGGGGGTGTTTGTCTTGAGTGGTTTCAATCAAGTAGAAGTGCCTGTTATAAAGGGCTATAAAGGCTCAACAACCTATTCGATTCGCCGCAAATTGTCAATGGCAATCCAAACGATTACCTCATTCAGCACTAAACCCTTATATCTCATTTTTTTACTAGGGATTGTTATGGCTGGCATCGCTAGCGCAAGCCTAATTTTTATTTTCATCAATAAACTAATCTATGGCGATGAAATAGAAGGGTGGGCAAGTATTTTAGGTTCTGTATGGATTATTGGAGGGCTACTCATGAGTAGTATCGGTGTGATAGGTCTTTATTTGTCGAAAATATTTCTCGAAGTAAAAGATAGGCCATTAACCCATATAAAATCTATATATTATAAAAAGGAATAAGTATGGAGCAGGCTCATCAAGATAAATCGTATTATGCGAATCGGTTCACCCAATTTCAGCACCCTTCGCAAAAAGTAGGCTGGAAAAATGAAGTAGCACAAAAGGCAAGGTTTGAGCAGTTTATTCCCCTGTTTCGGTCAGTATCTCCCTTTACAATCGCAGACCTTGGGTGTGGCATGGGACACTTTTATTTCTTTGTGCAAGAGGCAGGGTATCAGTCGTTTCAGTATCACGGGTACGACCGTAACGCAACCATGATTACCGAATGTGAAAAGGTTTTCTTAGCTAAAAAGCTTCGGAACGCATCGTTCAAACAGATATACCAACCAGAAGAAATAGAAATAGCTGACTATGTGATAGCAAGTGGTATTTTTAACCTCAAGTTTGATGCTACACCCGATGTATGGCAGCAAGAAGTACTGCAAACGATTCAAACGATGCATCAAAAATCGAAAAAAGGCTTTGGGTTCAATATTTTATCATCGTACTCCGACAAAGAGTACCAAAGAGAAGAACTATTCTATGCCGACCCACTCTATTATTTCAATCACTGTATTACAGCATACAGTAAAAATGTTGACTTACTGCATAGCTATGGGCAATATGATTTTACCATTTTAGTGCACAAATCATGAAGGCTGGCTACATATACATTTTGCTCACCATACTGTTAACCTCTTACGGTCAGCTTGTGCTCAAATGGAGAATGGTAAAATACCCTACAATGCCTGAGAGTTTCTATGAAAAAATCAGTTGTTTCGTGAGGTTGGTAATGGATCGTCATTATTTCCAAAAGCGTTTAAATCGGGCAGAGATTATCGTGATTTATAAAAAGCTATCGGTATAATACATGAAAAATTATATCCCCTTCAATTTACCTTACCTCACCGGAAAAGAAGCGCATTATATGTACGATGCCGTGTACGATGGACACCTCTCTGGCAATGGCAAGTACACGAAGCAGTGCCAGCGGTTTTTTCAGGAGCGCTTTGGTTTTAAAAAATGCTTGCTGACCACCTCGTGCACCGATGCGCTCGAAATGTGTGCGTTATTGCTCGATATCCAACCCGGCGACGAGGTAATTATGCCGGCATATACCTTCGTTTCTACGGCAAATGCCTTTGTGCTGCGGGGTGCTACCATACGGTTTGCCGATAGCCGCTCTGAAGAGCCTAACCTTGATGTTACCCAATTAGAAGCACTCATTACCCCTCAAACCAAAGCAATTGTGGTGGTTCATTATGCCGGGGTTGCTTGCGATATGGAAGCGGTTATGGCATTGGCAGCCCAGCATGGTTTGTATGTGGTAGAAGATGCTGCCCAAGCGATTGATTCGTATTATAAAGGCAAGCCATTAGGCAGTATTGGGCACTTAGCGGCGTTTTCGTTCCATGAAACCAAAAATATTATTAGTGGCGAAGGGGGCATGTTAGCAATCAATGATGAACGCTTTATGCAACGTGCCGAAATTATTTGGGAAAAGGGCACAAGCCGGGTTGCATTTTTCCGAGGCGAATTAGATAAATACGAGTGGGTAGATGTAGGGTCTAGTTTCTTGCCGAGCGAAGTAGTGGCGGCGTTCCTTTGGGCGCAACTAGAACACATGGAGGCGATTCAAACCCGGCGAAAAACACTATGGCAGCATTACTATCAGCGTTTTATGCCATTGTCGGGGCGGGTGCAACTCCCGCATATCCCTAGCTATGCTACACAGAATGGGCACCTTTTTTATTTGGTGTGCAACGACTTAGCTGAACGAACCGCCCTGATTGACTTTTTGAAGCAGCATGAGATTAATGTGGTATTTCATTACCTATCGCTACATGCTTCTCCTTTTTATAGCGATAAGCACGATGGACGCGCACTGCCTCAATGCGATCGCTATGCAGATAGCCTACTGCGCTTACCCTTGTTTTATACCCTAGCGCCTACCGACCAAGAGCGGGTGATTCGTGCAAT
This sequence comes from uncultured Roseobacteraceae bacterium, assembly GCA_964394585.1. GTDB lineage: Bacteria > Bacteroidota > Bacteroidia > Cytophagales > Flammeovirgaceae > CAYUJH01. The sequence continues at coordinate 13,018 of CAYMYI010000016.1, read as the reverse complement.
ATTTTCTTTTTATGGTGTTTCAGAGGCGCAACGTTCTTAACATAGCTTCCGTTGTACCTCTCTCTCTTTGCCACTTGGGTTGCTGTGGTTTTTGTATTTCTCGTAGGGAAACTGCTGCTGAGTTTATTTGCCTACAACGAAGAAAGCGTATTTGCTACCTTCGCTAGTGCTGCCGTAGGGCTTTTGGCTGTTATCTTTTTGTATTCGACAGTTAGAACCGGGGGAGCAACCGTCAATTTGGGTTTTCTCCTTTTGGGTGTCATTTTGCTCTATCAATATCGGGGTAATCTGACACTCCCTTCGATGAAAACCGCTGCTATCAAGCAGGGCATAATGCAGCTTACGCTCTTTTTGATTCCGATTTTTGTGTACCAAAGCATTTCCTATTTTGATGGAATAGCAGTTGGGTTTAAACAACTGCATATCGATCATTATTATTTCCCCTACCTTGTGAATGGCTTAAAACTGACAGGGGTGGAAGATATCCATACCGATTTACACTTCTACAGCGAATACGAGATTAAAGGGAAGTTTACCTACCACTATGCCGAGCTATGGCTTGCTGCGTTTTTTTCAGATGTTTTAGGGCACTCTTCACTTGTTGCCTACTACCTTATTACGGTAGTCTGCTGTGCAACAATTTATGGCGTGGGTATATATGCTATTGTAGCCGCTTATTCATGGCATACGTTCTATAAATATACATTTGCGTTTGCAGGGATGTTAATGTGTGGTGTGTACTTTCCTTTTTATGAAGATTTTCAAGCGACCCAATACTTCTCACAAGCCGATAGCGGCATTTTAAGTTTTTTTTGGCAAAAACACAGCTTGAACTATGTATTCCTTTTACTAGGTATTCACGTATTATGGCGGGGGCATATACTGCTAGGGTTTTTAGTCTTACTGCTCCTCCCCATATTTTCTATCACATTTTTGCCAGCTATCATTGGAGGCGTTTGGCTGTATTTGCTACTTTCTGTAGGGGCAATATGGCGCAAACCTTTGAAGGAGGAACGCATTGTAATGGGCGCTTCTATTGCTTTAATTCTTTTTGTGATGGTATTTTATAGTATCCATGCTATGGAATACTCCGCAGGTTTGCTTAGTAACAGCACGCTTCTCGCAAAGGTTTTCTCACTTTCATTGGGTTGGGACGACCTGAAACCCTTTATCGCCAATAATTTTTATTTGGGAATGCGCCTGTTTGCCTTTTATGCGCCTTATGGTTTAGTATTATTTATGTTTTACATTCATCATAAAAAAATAGCCTTATTGATAGCAGGGTGTACGTTTGCTGGCGCATTCACGGCCTCACTTTTATTTGATGTATTAAATGCCGTACAGTTTTTCAACATCAATTTTATATTCTTCAATATTGCTACTGTATATGGCTTAGCCTTACTGCTCGAAAAGCTGGAATCAGGCAGGATAAAACGATATATAGCGATTGGACTACAAATTGTGCTGCTATGCTTAGGCATCATAAATGCGGTAAGTGCTAAAAACAAACTCAAACCGATAGATGCTCAACGAACCTCGACTTTCAAAGAAATAGCAGAATATATCGACGAGTCGCCCTGCAAGGTATTATGCTTCTTAAACGAAAAAAATATGATGGCGGCGGCTCAATCATACTCCCTTTCTTGGTGGTATCCCCAAAACTATTTATGGCCCATAACGCAATTTACTTCGGCAGAAGTCATCTTTTCGTTAGGGAATCCGGAGTTGTACATGCAAGTGAACCCCATTACCACAGCAGCCGATTCTGCCTATTTGAACTATTTAGCCCCGGCAAGCCGGCAAGGTAACCCAACAACGCCCGATGTGTGTGCATTTATCCGCGAGCAGGGTATCCGATGGATTTATGTAAAACAAGGTGTAGAGTTGCCCTGTAATGTAATCCAACGTGTGAAACAAGCCTTTACGGCTCCGCCATTGGAAGGGACGCTCTATCTGCTAAAGTAGAGAGAGCTACTTACGTTCTCAACAAACTAAATTGTTCGTCCCCCCTCTCACGCTTTTTGAGAGAAGAATGCAATTTTTGCACAATAGTTGTAAATTGAGATGTATTAACTTACACACAATGTCTGATACCGTACTCAAAGTAGAAAACTTATACAAACGCTACCGCTTAGGGATTGTAAACCACAAAGCCTTTATCGACGATGTACGCATCGGGTGGGCAAAGCTGCTGGGCAAACCCGACCCTACCGAAAGCTATGTAACGGCAAACGAACTTGCCAACGCCAAAGAAGGCGAAATCCAAGCAAAGTATGTGTGGGCATTGCAAGATATAAACCTAGAGGTAAAGCAAGGGGAAATCCTCGGGATTATTGGAAAGAACGGTGCAGGCAAATCGACCTTGTTGAAAATACTTTCGAAAACGACCGCCCCCACCAAAGGACAAGTGAAGGTGAAAGGCCGCGTGGCAAGTCTGCTCGAAGTAGGCACAGGCTTCCACCCGGAGCTAACCGGCAGGGAAAATATCTACCTCAACGGAATGATTTTGGGAATGAAAAAACGGGAAATTGACCGTAAGTTAGATGAAATCATCGATTTTGCTGGCGTTGCCACCTTTATCGACACGCCCACCAAACGCTACTCTTCGGGGATGAAAGTACGCCTTGGTTTTGCTGTAGCCGCCCACCTCGAACCTGACATCCTGATTGTAGATGAGGTCCTCGCCGTAGGCGATGCCGAGTTCCAGAAAAAGGCAATTGGCAAAATGAAAGAAGTCTCCAAAGGAGGGGGAAGAACCGTGTTGTTTGTGAGTCATGATATGAATAAAATTTCAACACTAACTAATCGGTCTTTATTATTAAAAGAAGGAAAAATCGAATCTATAGGTAATACAACAGATGTAATAAACTCTTATCTTAATTCTGTTAAAACAGATAATCTTGTTTATTCTGACTTGCCTTCTAACATTAAACCCAAAATAACACAAGTTGAATTAGATACATCACTACCGAATAACTTTCAAAGGCATGGTGAACCCATGTCTATAAATATTACAATTGATACACCGTATGCAATAGAATCGGCTTGTATATCAATACAAGTATTAGACTCTAGTGAACGAAACTTTATTCATATTTGGAATTTAAATGAAGTGCCATTTTGCTATAAAAAAGGCACTTTTAAAGTTTCAGCTAAAATTCCTAAGGTAAGACTTTATATGGGGAAATATTATTTAAAAATTCATTTTAGTGAACCTCCCGGTGGAAATAAATTCCAGACTCTAGAGAATATTTGTCCTTTTGAGGTAGTAATGTACGAAATAGACAGAGAATTTAAATGGGTTCCTGAAACATGTGCATATATTGAAGAAAGCCATTGGAATACAGAAATAGTAAATTGATACCTACAGTGAAGGTGTTTGATGCACTACATAAAAACTTTATTACTAAAATTTGTAACGATAAAATGACAGACTTTTTGACGAGAATCCAGCCATATTCTATGTCGAGTATTGATTCTCTCCGAATGCTTTATGAGCTTAGTAAAACTATTCGAGACAATAAAGTGCAAGGCGATATAGTAGAATGCGGAGTATACAATGGAGGCTCAGGAGCGGCTTTGGCTTTGCCGCACATTGATGATAGAGAGCGTAAATTATGGTTATATGACTCTTTTGAAGGTATGCCGGCTACAACTGACATAGATGGCGAAAAGGCTAAAGAATATATTGGTAAATGTATTGGAAATGAAGAGAAAGTAAGAAACATACTTTCACACATAAAATTTCCTCAGAGGCAAGTAAATATAAGAAAGGGTTGGTTTTCTAAGACCTTGAATAATGAACTGCCTGAAAGGATAGCATTACTACATATAGATGCTGATTGGTATGACAGTGTTACAATTTGCTTAGATAAACTCTATGAGAAAGTAAGTATAGGAGGATTAATTATTTTGGATGATTATGGTCATTGGGAAGGATGTCGAGAAGCTTTTTATGATTTCATACACAAAAAAAATATTAAGCCATTAATTGAACGGTTTGGGCACACTCAGATGTATTGGGTAAAAGGGAAAGAAAATAATCGTCCTTTTTCTGGAGTTAAAAACTCTTTCTTTGTATAAAAAAGTGGTTTTTTTATTAAAAACTCATTATAAGAATGGACCAAGATGAGATAAAAAAATATTATGATATTAAGTCTATTGAAAAGCTTAAAGGTTTTGTGAATGGAAATAAGAGAGTAGATAGAGCTTGGGATAGACTTCAAAAGCTAGATATAAAACCAAAAAATATATTAGAAGTTGGTTGCGGTGTTGGAGACTTTGCATGGAAAATGAGCCAAAAATGGAAAAATGCACAAGTAACAGGCTGGGATATTAGTGAGAGATCTATAGAATTAGCCAAAAAAGTTTTCCAAAGTGGTAACCTAGAATACTTTTATTATGACACGATTGATGAGTTGCCAAACCGAGGGAAGTACGATTTGATAGTATTTATAGATGTTTATGAGCACATTCACATAAAGCAGCGAAATCAACTATTTGAATTTCTCACTAAAAATAAACTTGATAACTCAACGATTTTTTTGAGCTGCCCTACACCTAGACACCTCATGTGGCTTGAGAAAAATATGCCTCAGTATATTCAACCTGTTGATAATCATATTTATGTAGAAGATTTACTCGACTTTGCTAAAAAGGTAAATCTAATGCTTACATCCTACAATGAAATTAGTGTTTGGAGTAAGGGTGATTATTTTCATGGAGTTTTATCTCATTATGACGATTGGGAAAAATATAGTGATAAGGAAAAAGAGTTAGATTTTTCAATAATACCTTTAAAAAAAGAAATTTATCGACGTATACTGAAAAAAATAAATATAAATTACTCTTACACAATACGTAATGGTGAGCCTCAACTATCAAGAAAAGATAGATATCATATGGTAATCAATGCAGGTATTGACTTATAGATGCTTTTCTTATGGAAGAAGATTTTTTTATTAATATTAAATATTATAGCAATACTCTAGATAGATATGCTATTAGAAAAGCAATTCTAGAAGCTTTAAAATGGAGTTTAATACATATGCATGGTAAACTCCTAGATGCGGGTTGTGGTCAAATGCCTTATAAAGAATATATTTTAACAACTTCGAAAGTTACAGAGTATATAGGTCTTGATATTGATACTGCCTTAAACTATTCATCTTCTGTAAAACCAAATTATACTTGGGATGGCATAACTATGCCTTTTGACAACAATCATTTCGATTGTTGTATAGCCACAGAAGTACTAGAACATTGCCCAGAACCCGAAGTTTTCCTAAAGGAAGTACATAGGGTGATAAAGCCAAACGGCATCTTTTTTTTTACAGTACCCTTTCTTTGGAATCTTCATGAAGTTCCTCATGATGAGTATCGTTATACGCCCTTTTCTTTAGAAAGGCATCTTAAAAATAGTGGGTTTAAGGGGATAGAAATAAAAGCGACCGGAGGGTGGCATGCAGCTATGGCACAAATGTTAGGACTATGGGTGAGGAGGTCTCCTATGAGTAAATCTAAACGCAAAATACTTTCAAGAGCGTTAAAACCATTAATTAAATTTCTCCTTAATAAAGATATATTGTACACTCCTTCTTTTGTAGAAGGACAAATGATTACAGGACTTTATGGAATTGCAAAAAAATAAAGATTTCCCAACTATAGCGTTGATTAGTGTTAATAAGTGGAGTCATTCAGAAACATTTATACAAGCGCAAAGGGAAAATTTACATGGGAAAGTGCTGTATCTATGGGGTGGACATAGCCCAAAGGGAAGTAGCGATGGAATGTTAGAAGAAATAAGAAATAGTAACATTGCGAAAATTAAAGCGAAAGCTAAGGGCTATAACTTTGAAAATTACACCTTACAGAAATACTTTAATTATCATAAGGTAGATGTTGTACTAGCGCAATATGGAACAACAGGTGCTACAATGTCGAAAATTGCAAAAGATATAGGCATTCCTACTATTGTACATTTTCATGGTTTTGATGCCTATCATTTAGAAATACTCAAAACGCATAAAACCAGTTATCAAAAAATGTTTAGGCAAGCTGCAGCAGTAATAGCAGTCTCTCGCCACATGAAGGAACAACTTATTTCACTTGGTGCACCCAGAAACAAGGTATACTGGCTACCTTATGGACCTAATTCAATGTTTTACAACTGCCAACCAAAATTCGATACTTTAACTTTTATAACAGTCGGGCGTTTTGTAGACAAAAAAGCGCCCTATCTAACCATTGCTGCTTTTAAAGAGGTACTACAACAGTTCCCTAATGCACGTTTGAAGATGGTAGGAGGTGGACAGTTTGGGAGTGTACTCATTGAAACATGCCAAAACCTTGTACATTATTGGGGCATAGAAGATAAAGTAGATTTTTTAGGGGCATTAACTCATGAAGAAGTGATGAAACAGTTTGAGAGTAGTTATGCCTTTTTACAACATTCCATTACACCTACCAATGGAGACTCCGAAGGGACACCAAATGCGGTATTAGAAGCTTCTGCCGCTGGACTTCCCATAGTAGCTACAAGGCATACTGGTATTCAAGATGTTATAGTGGATAAAGAAACTGGATTCTTAGTTGAGGAACGAGATGTAGAGAGTATGTCAAAGTATATGATAGAATTATTGAAAAATCCTGAGAAAGCTAGAGAAATGGGCCAAAAAGGGCGTGTTCATGTGCAGCAAAATTTTTCTATGGAACAGTACATAAATGCATTGGATGGGTTAATCGCGGCTATAGTAAACAAAGAATATTATTTTTTTCAAGATTCTGTTAAAATCATACTAGGTGGAGGGAATACTTCCCAAGAAGGTTGGCTACTTACTGATATCAACGACCTCAATATAACCAATGTAAAAGACTGGGAAAAAATCCTTAATGGAAAAAAGGCAGATCGTTTAATGGCAGAGCATGTGTGGGAACACCTTACGGAAGAAGCTACCGAAAAAGCCAATCAGCTATGTTTTAAGTACCTTAAAAAAAGAGGTACGTTGCGCATTGCCGTACCCGATGGCTATTTCCCCGATCCCGAATACATCGATTATGTAAAACCTGGCGGTCATGGCGCTGGTGCCGACGACCACAAAATACTCTATACCTATAAAACCATGAAAGAAAAGCTCGAAAAAGCTGGCTTTGCGGTTACGCTGTTGGAATATTGGGACGAAAACGGCAAGTTCCATTACACCGATTGGACCGATGAGGGCGGGCATATTCGGCGCTCTCGAAGGTTTGATGCCAGAAATCAAGACGGCGCACTGAAATATACCTCGCTTATTGTAGATGCTGTGAAACTGTAATTATGTTAGCTCCCATCGTTTTATTCACATTCAACCGCCCATGGCATACTCAGCAAACGTTGGAAGCCCTTGAAAAGAATGAATTAGCATCTGACTCGGTACTCTACGTTTATGCAGATGGAGCTAAAGAAGGCGCTACCGAAGAACAGTTGCAGAAAATTGAAGAAGTACGCCAACTCATTCGAAAGCCTTGGAAATTCAAAGAAATCCACATTGTAGAAAGAGAGCAGAATTACGGCTTAGCGGAGAACATTGTAGGAGGTGTTACCGAAATAGTCAATCAATATGGCAGAATCATTGTTTTGGAAGATGATATTGTAACCTCGAGAGGATTTCTAAAATACATGAACGATGCCTTGAATGTGTATGAGGATGAGGAAAGAGTGATGCATATTACGGCTCATACCTTTCCTCTTCAGTTCAAAAGTCAATCAGATACTTATTTTTTGAAATATGTGTCTCCTTGGGGTTGGGCAACATGGTCTAAAGAATGGAGGAAGTTTGAAATCAGCCCAAATGTGTTATACAGGCAGTTAATGGCGTCTACTTGGTACAGTGAGGAAGATTATAATTCATTCTTTGGCAATGAATTTATGAAGCAATTAATCGCAAATAGTAATGGAGATTTAAAAACATGGGCAGTTAAATGGCATACAAGCATTTATCTTCATAAAGGATTATGTCTTTTCCCAAAATATTCATTAGTTAACAACATCGGGTTTGATGGAAGTGGAACAAATTGTGGGGACTCAAAAACGTCTTATAACTTGAATGAGTTTGATAAAGAATTCATAAATGTGGAAAAAGAACTTCCTTCCCTTAATCAGAAAGCGTTAAAAGCATTTGCTAATTATTATAATATAAAACACAATAAACAAGGCGTTAGAAATAAAATATATGGGAGACTTAAATCAATTATTTTGGGTCAAAAAAAATAAGCAGATGATACAAGGACCGGTTTTAGAGATTGGTTCAAAATTCTATTCTGCGGATACTTTTATGGATTATAGAAGCCTCTGTGAAGGTTTAGACTATCTAGGTGTAGACTTAACCGATGGGGAAAATGTTGATATGACCATAGACTTTACGTTAGACTTTGAAAGCATATCAGAAAAGCTATACAATAAGACATTTAAGACAATTATTTGCTGTTCAGTATTGGAGCATGTGGATGATATCTACAAGTTCTCACAAAATGTACAGCGCTTGTTAGATACAGGAGGTGTTTTGTTTCTGTCAGTACCTTTTACCTGGGAATTTCATGGATACCCTTCAGACTATTGGCGTTTCACTCCCAAAGCAGTGGAATACTTATTCCCTCAACTCACATTTCCTGAGAAGTATAGAACGATATCTTCTCATATCCCACATGATATGCAAATGCTTAAAGAAAATCCAAACGACTTTGCATTTAAAAACTTTAGGCAAATTCCAAATATTACTTTTAAAGATAGGCTAAAAAATGCAATAAAACTTTTATTGGGGAAATCTGTCGACCATAGAATTGTTGTGGAGTCTTTAAAAAACGACCGTATCCTTAAAGTAAGTTGTATAAATATGGTTGGAATAAAACAATAAAAATGATAAAATTTTTAAAAACACTCCGTGAAAGGAAACCCTCTGAAAACCAATCGGATTTGATAGATTTTATAGAACAGGTCGAGTATCAGAGGATTAAATCTTTACCCCGTTATCAGCCAACAGATACTATACTATTTGGAAACGCTTTTAAAATAGTAGACTCTAGCACTTATTTAGGTGGTATGAGAGAGATTTTTAAAAAAAGGATTTATGAGTTTAATTCAAACACGAAAAGTCCTCTTATCATTGACTGTGGTGCCAATATAGGGCTAAGTGTCTTATTCTTTAAGAAGCTATTCCCCGATGCAAAAGTGATGGCATTTGAAGCTGATCCCAACATTTTTGAGGTGTGCAAGTACAACTTGCAAAATCAGGGATGTTTCACCAACGTTGAACTTTACCAAAAGGCCGTATGGGTGCATAATGATTCTATCCCTTTCGCCATAGAAGGAGGTTTTTCGGGCAGAATACCGATGCCTGAAGATGAAAATAACATTGCAGAAGTAGCGGCTGTACGTCTCAAAGATATATTGCAAGCAAACAATAGTGTAGAGTTTTTGAAAATTGATATTGAGGGGGCTGAAGACGAAGTTCTGAAAGACTGTGCAGACCACTTGCATGGGGTTGAAAATATATTTGTTGAATATCACTCTCACTCGAGTAAACCTCAAACTTTAGATGAATTACTTTCGATATTCAAATCGGCAGGCTTTCGGTATCATATTCAAGAAGCTTTTGTGAGAACAAAACCCTATATTAATCGGCAAACGATGTTGGGAATGGATCTACAACTTAATATCTATGGGTACAGAAAGTAACACTGTAGCAATAGTTATTCCTTTGTATAAATATGCAATATCTGAGTATGAAATACTTTCGATAAAAAGATGTTTAGATGTATTAGGACGCTATCCCATTTTCTTTGTAGTACCTAATGGTTTTTCTTTGAAAAACCTTGAACATAAAATCTTAAATTTAAGTGAGTATAACGCTATTTACTTCGATAAACGTTTCTTCTCAGATATTGCGGGTTACAATGAACTAATGAAATCCAAGGCTTTCTATGAAAGCTTTCTTAGATATCAGTATATTTTGATATACCAAACTGATTGCTACGTTTTTAGAGATGATCTACTGTATTGGTGTCAAAGAGGGTATGATTACATCGGAGCACCGTGGTTTACAAATTTTACCGACCCTCAAAACACCAATCTATTGGAAAACGTAGGCAATGGAGGTTTCTCTTTGAGAAAAGTTAAAAGCTTTATTAAAATACTAAGGAAATCAAAAATAAAAAGTTTGTATTCACTTTTTAAAGAAGAAAGGAACTCCAAAGGACTTTTTTATATAATTCGTAACTATGATAAACTTTTAGCTAGATTTTATTCCGAAAAAAACAGCTTTCAGAATTATTTAAATAGCTACAAAAGAAATGAAGATGCTTTTTGGGCAATAGAACTTGATAAGCTTGGGTGCGGACTTTCCAAACCAACGCCTCAAGAAGCGCTAAATTTCTCTTTTGATTACCACCCTGAATGTATGTATCAATTAAATAATAATGCATTGCCATTTGGGGTACATGCTTGGCATAGAGAAGATACTATTTATACTGGTAATCGAGCATTTTGGAGAAAGCATATCAGTGAATTAAGCTCTTATGAGTAAATTTTGAGAGTGTTAAAACGCTCCGAACTCCTACATCAATCTATTTACCCAACTACATGCCCTTTAATGTTCAACGTTTTTTACAAAAAGGTTGCCTTAAAAGCAGGGAAGTGTTTTGTTAGAGCCTTACGATTATATTTATACACCCTATGAATGAAACTATCCCCTACGAAGACTTGCGGAGAGTAAACCAGCATTTTTTTGGTGCTTATCAAGATCGGTTCAAAAAAATGTTAGAAGGGGGGTGGTATGTGTTGGGAGAAGAGGTGGCTTCGTTTGAGCAAGAGTTTGCCGCATATTGCGGCACTAAACATTGTGTAGGTGTGGCAAGTGGACTAGATGCGCTCTCAATTGCGCTTCGTGCTCTTGCGCTTCCACCCCAAAGCGAGGTGATTGTCCCGGCGAATACGTACATCGCTTCGATTATCGCCATTGTACAACAAGGACTTACCCCGGTATTGGTTGAGCCTGACATGGCTACCTATAATCTAGACCCCAATACGGTAGAAAGTGCCATTACTCCTAAAACACGTGCTATTGTGGCGGTGCATCTATATGGTAAGTTAGCCCCTATGGATGCCGTGTTGGAAATTGCCCAAAAATATACGCTGTGGGTGGTGGAAGATGCCGCCCAGGCGCATGGAGCACACATAAACGGCAGAAAGGCAGGAAGTTGGGGGCATGTAAATGCGTTCAGTTTCTATCCTACCAAAAACTTAGGAGCGTTAGGAGATGCCGGAGCCATTACCACCAACCATACGAATTTTGAAGAGCAAATTCGGCTGCTAAGAAATTATGGTTCTAAAAAGAAATACTTTAACGAGGAAATAGGGTATAACTCACGGCTCGACGAATTACAAGCTGGGTTTCTGCGTATTAAACTAAACTATTTAGATGCCATCAATGCGCACAAGCGGAAATTAGCAGCGCTTTACTTCACTCATTTAGATTCGGAAAAATATGTGCTGCCAGCTCAACACCCAGCGTATTATGATGTGTTTCATATCTTTCCCATTCGCCATGCAGAAAGAGATCGCTTGCGAGAATATTTATTGCAAAAAGGAGTAAAAACTGAAATTCATTATCCGGTACCTCCTCATCATCAAAAAGCCTTGCAGCACCTCTTTAAAAATCAGTCGTTCCCCATTACAGAGGAAATACACCAAACGGTGTTGAGTGTGCCTGTCTCATTTTGCCATAGCGAAGAAGAAATTACTCAGGTGATTGCCTTGTTGAACGAGTTCTACTAATGATTGCTACGTATGTATAAGCACTGGTTGAAAAAGAAAAGGCTAGCCTAAAAGTTACCAAACGCCATGTTGAACTTGATCTATCATCTGTTAGTGGCTTGTAAGCCCCTCACTAGACTTTTTGAAATACGTTCAGCGGAGAGAGGAAACGATGCTTTTAGCCCAGCCTCTGATAATGGCTCAATGGTATATCAGAGCGTTTCGGAAAGACGCTTGGCAATATCCACAAAATCCCGCGATTGGAGGGAAGCCCCGCCAATCAGTCCCCCGTCTACATCCTTTCCCGAAAAAATCTCTTTGGCATTGGCGGG
>CAYMYI010000016.1:0-888 GCA_964394585.1 uncultured Roseobacteraceae bacterium | reverse complement strand
TCCCTCCATAGAGGATAGTCGTGTAGTTTGCCAGTTCGGTTCCATACTGCCCTTCAATCATTTTTCGAATGGACTGATGCATTTCTTGTGCTTGTTCGCTTGTTGCGGTTTTGCCTGTACCAATCGCCCACACTGGCTCATAGGCAATTACTACGTTGGCAAAGGCTTCCGCATCGAGGTGAAACAGCCCTTCGTGCAATTGCTTTTCTACCACTTCGTTTTGAATACCTTTTTCACGCTCTTCAAGCACCTCTCCACAGCAAAAAATAGGTTGCATGCCTTGTTGAAGTACCTTATTGGTTTTTTCTGCTAAGAGGGCATTTTCTTCGTGGTAGTAGGCACGGCGTTCGCTATGGCCGATAATCACATAGTCTACCCCATACGAAGCAAGCATTTCTACGGAAACTTCGCCGGTATATGCGCCGGCATCTTGATTGCTACAATTTTGCGCGCCTACAAAAATATTTTTGGCTTCTGTAGGGATGAGAGCCCTGAGGGCAGGTATATGCACAAACGAAGGACACATGATAATGGTAACCTCTTGGAGGAGTTCATCTTTGATCATGTGTACCACTTCGGAAGCCAAGGAGGCGGCAGCCTCTTTATCAAGGTTCATTTTCCAGTTTCCTGCTACAATTTGTTTTCGAGCCGTCATGTTATTAGTTGAGTTTTGGGTGAAAAAAAGAAGACGATATACAGTGTTTTTAAATCTATTCGATGGTTTTGGTAAGTTGTGTAGCCAAGGCTTTCCCTTTTTTGAGGCAATCGGCTACGGAAATTCCTTGCCACCAGTTTGCATTGAAAAAAATATTTTCTTTTGCTAAGCGGTCAATGTAAGGTTCGATGCCCACAATGGCAGCATCGTACTGAGGAATGGCAGCATCCCAG
>CAYMYI010000015.1:0-50909 GCA_964394585.1 uncultured Roseobacteraceae bacterium | reverse complement strand
AGCTGATGGAAGAGGGTACATCTTGCCTGGTTTCCATCATATTTTTACAGTACCCGCTAATGGAGGCGCCGTGCGGCAGATTACCTCGGGCAATTACCACCACCGCGGTACGCTAGCTTGGGCAACCGATGGTACTAAAATTTACTTCTCGGCAAACCGTACCGAAAATTGGGAATACGATTTTCGAAATAGCGAAATTTATAGCGTAAATGTTGAAACCGGAGATTTTGAAACCCTCACCGAACGCGATGGTCCCGATAGCAACCCTGCCGTTTCGCCCGATGGAAACTACATTGCTTACCTTGGTTATGATGACAAACGACAGGCGTATCAAATAACACAACTGTATATAATGCGTACCGATGGTAGCAATAAGCAAATGGTTTCCGAGTCCTTAGATCGAAGCGTTTCCAATATCGTTTGGGATGCAGAAGGGAAGGGGCTTTATTTTACCTACGACGACCGAGGAAATAGTAAAATAGGCTACATCACTACTAAAGGGAAGGTTACCAAACTAGCCGACGATATGGGAGGCACTACCTTGGGTAGGCCATATGCCAGTGGTTCATTTAGTGTAGCTACTAATGGCACCATCGCCTACACGCACACGCGCCCGGAGTACCCTGCGGAACTCGCCATACTTACGCCAAAAGCCGATGCACCTAAGAAAATCACTGCACTGAACGATGCACTGTTGAACTATCGTACGTTGGGCAAAGTGGAGGAAATTAACTATAAATCGAGCTACGACCAGCGCGATATACAAGGGTGGGTCGTCTATCCGCCCAATTACGATCCTGCTAAAAAATACCCTTTTATGGTTGAAAATCACGGTGGGCCTATCCTAAACTACGGCGATCGGTTTTCGATTGAAATACAATTATACGCCGCGCAAGGTTATATCGTATTCTATCCGAACCCTAGAGGAAGTACGAGCTATGGCGAAGAGTTTGGTAATTTGTTATACCATAACTACCCTGGGCAAGATTATAACGATGTGATGGATGGCGTAGATGCATGTATAGCCAAAGGCATTGCCCACGAGGAGCAACTCTTTGTAACCGGCGGAAGTGCCGGGGGGATCATGACGGCATGGATGATTGGCAAAAACAACCGATTTGAAGCTGCCGTGGTAGCCAAACCGGTAATGAACTGGATTAGCAAGACACTAGTAGCCGACAACTATTTTGGATATGCCAATAGCCGTTACCCTGGGCAGCCTTGGGAAAACTTCGAGACCTATTGGAAATTTTCGCCCATTTCGTTGGTAGGTAATGTAGAAACGCCAACTATGGTAATGGTAGGTATGAATGATTTACGTACACCGCCTAGCGAAGCAAAGCAGTTATATCATGCACTCAAACTGCGTAAAATCGAAACGGTATTGGTGGAAATTCCCGAGGCTAGCCATGGTATCGCCAACCGACCCAGTAACTTAATTACCAAAATTGCCCACACTGTGGCATGGTTTGATAAGTATCGAACATTTAAATGATGCCCTAAAAACAAACAAAGAGCGGTTATCTGACTGATAACCGCTCTTTACTTTTTGTAAAAGGCTTTTCTTTTATCTCAATCGAGAGTATAAATATTATATACCCATTTCATGTCGCTAAAGTCAATGTATAACTGGTTGCGCCCATTTCGGCTATTCAATTTGGCAAGCCGCACCCGACAGTTCAGGCCATCTTCGTTAACACAATAGTAAGACCAGAACTCATCTCCTTCATCGTCTACTGTTTTCCCTTCGTCTTCGGCAACATCATACACTTGCGTTTCTTTTGAATAAATTGTAATCCTATCTTTATCAATATCCATTACAATCAGCACAGATGTTTCTTCCCAATCCGACCAATCGGTCCAATTGTAGTCATCTTCTTTATACTTAAATGCAACGGAGGTACTTTTAAGTTTATAGATTTGACTAAAAGCAACTGTGGAAAATAGCATGAAGAAAATAAGGAAGGAAAAGGTGCGAAACCGTGTCATAATTCAAAATATTAGTGTTAAAGAAATGTGATTTTTCATAATTTATTAAAAAAGCAAATTTTACCCTTGCTGTTATCAGTTAATAACTGTAAATAAAGCAGGTATGCTAGTCAACAAATTCGGATAAAACATTTGCCGTCTTCTCCCACAATGTTGTTGCCATTTTCTTTTTAAAGAAACCAAAATGCCCAATCTCTTTTACGGCGTACTCATTTGGCGATAATTTTGAAAATTGAATGCCAAACCTACTTTTCACATGTCTCCAAAAAGCCGGAATAGATCGATGGTTTGAAATTGGATCGTCCGTACTCCAAAATACATGAATGGGGAAGGGCATGTTAGCGTAATGACCCTGTGGGATTGTATTACCATAGAATTTGCTATCGAACAAATAATCGGCTTTTCTACACCACGCTCGCCACTCTCTCACTACGTTTTTGGGCAAATCTTCCATGATGCCAAACCGTTTGGCTCCTAGGTAACCGATAGTGGCAATGCTTGCCGGAGTAAATAAGTTGAAGAAATACCACGAAAGGAGTCGGTAGCCAAGGGGCATATAAGGCAGGTATCCCGTAGAAACAGCAAAGCCAACCATACCCTGGTATCCATCAAGCGAGGGCATAAGCCCGACTTGTTGTCCACCGGCACTATGCCCTACAAGTAAAAGGGGTAAGGTAGGGTAGCGGTGTTGCAAAAATTGTTTGATGGCAGGCATATCTAGTGTGCCATATTCGTGGAAGTAGTAGCCGCAACCTTTGAGTGAAGCCGGAGCAGATTCGCCACTTCCTCGGTAATCCCAAAGGCAGCAAATGTAGCTGCGCTCGGCAAGGAACTCTAAAAACGGAAGATAGAACTCTTTTTTAGCGGCAGTGCCTCCATTGAACTGTACTACTGCCTTAGGCTGTGGCGGAATGAGCAGAATGCCTTTTAAGGTAACACAATCTTGCGTAGTAACTTCGAAATGTTCTCTTACAATCATACTAAACGTTTGGTATGTTTAAATGAAAAATTTATTTATAGCAGATGGATAGCCCGCTCGATAGCTGCTTTTAGGTAGCGCGTATCTTTTCGGAGTTGCATTAAAATGATAGACCCTTCGATATCAGCAATGGTAACTTGCGCTAGTTTTTCTGCTTCCTGTGCCGAATAAGCCGATTGCAACAGCTTGCGGAGGGCTTGTTCCCAATTACTGAAAAAACCATCGATTTCTTCAAGAAAGGTATCTTCTACATGCGCAGTTTCTAAGACAGTATTGGCAAAAAAGCAACCCCCAGCATCAGTGCTAAATGCTTGATAGGCAGCATGCGCCATTTCTTGCATTTTGGCTTGAGGTGTGCTTCCTTCCTTGTAAGCAATGCCGAAAACATGTTTGGCAAACCAACTTGAGGCCATCCGAAGTGCTTCTTTCATCACCTCTTCTTTATTGGTAAAATGATGATAGAATGCGCCTTTGGTTAAACCTGAAGCTTTGGCTAACTCAGCCATGCTGGTGCGGTAATAGCCTTTCTGCCTAAATACAGCAATGCTTTTTCCGATGATTTCCTGTGGTGTAGTTTTTTGTAATGGCATAAATACTAAACGGTTGGTATGTAAAAATAAATAATCCTTTTTCTTTAAAAAAGAGATGACTTGCTGCGTTTGGTGAAATTTTTCTTAATTTTGATATGTCTGTGGACTGTTTTTTTCGTTTCTTCATTACTAACTAACTATTACATTATGATGAAAAACCAGACACATTACAAGCCCCACATCTCTGAGTTTCATGTGGGTTTTGAATATGAGTTCTGTTCTATTACCAAGAAGAAGAACGAAGAAACAGGCAAAGAAGAACAAACCGAAGAATGGTTGACTAGAATAGTGGGAGAAGGGGTTTGGGACTTGCAAAAACAAGTAAAGCCCTTTCTCACCTCTAACCGTATTCGGGTTAAGCACCTCGATGCAAATGATATCCTTTCCTTAGGGTGGAAAGAAACCCCGAGCGAATCGCCATCGCCATGCTATCGCTGGACTGAAAATTCAGATCGCATACTTACGCTGCGCCACGAGATAGTCCTTCACTCCATCACCATTTTCGACGACGAAGTAGGCGTAGGGTATTATTTCGGCAAATGCCTCAACAAAAGCCAGCTTCGCTTCATTATGAAAAACTTGGAACTTACCCATAAAAAGTATGTGGTAGTGTAACACTTCCAGTATTTTTGCTGCATGGGAATTAAATCGTTTTTTGCAGTACCAGCAGCTGCACTCTTAGCATGGCAGCAAAACCGTTGGGCATCGCGTGCCGAACTTGCACAGCAAACTACCTTCAAACACTTGATACGTTTTGCCTCGGCTACACAGTTTGGCAAAGATCACGACTTTGCCAATATTCATTCATATGCCGATTTTAAGCAACGTGTTCCCATACGCGACTATGAGGGATTACGCCCATACATCAATCAGATTATTGAGGGGGCATCGCATGTGTTATGGCCTAACAAGCCAGTTTATTTTGCAAAAACCTCGGGCACAACCTCTGGCGTAAAATATATTCCTATCACCAAAGAATCGGTTTCTTTTCATTTTGATTCGGCACGGAATGCCGTTTTTACCTACATCCACGAAACAGGAAATGCTGGTTTTCTCGATCATAAACTTATTTTTCTATCTGGAAGCCCGGTACTTAGCAAAACCGGAGGGGTTTTAACAGGAAGGCTTTCGGGGATAAGTAATCATTTGATACCTTCTTACTTGCGCACTAACCAAATGCCTTCTTACGAAACGAATTGTATTGAAGATTGGGAAGAAAAACTCGAGAAGATTATCGACGAAACACTACAAAAGCGGATGAGCCTCATTTCCGGAATCCCCCCCTGGGTGCAAATGTATTTCGATCGGCTCATTGAAAAGACTGGCAAACCTATCAAAGATATTTTCCCCGATTTTTCGGTATTTGTATACGGCGGGGTCAATTTTGAACCTTATCGCAAAAAACTCTACGACTCGATTGGCAAAAAGGTCGATTCCATCGAAACATACCCTGCTTCTGAAGGCTTTATTGCTTACCAAGATTCTCAACAAGCTGAAGGGCTACTCATGCTGTTAAACCATGGCATTTTTTACGAGTTTATCCCTGCCGAAGAATATTTCAACGAAAACCCAACGCGCCTTTCGCTCGAAGAGGTAGAACTTGGAAAAAACTATGCCCTTATTTTAAACTCAAATGCCGGGCTTTGGGGCTATTCCATTGGCGATACCATCCGGTTTGTATCGAAAAATCCTTATCGGATTATCGTAACCGGGCGCATTAAACATTTTATTTCGGCATTTGGCGAGCATGTAATTGGTAAAGAAGTAGAAGAAGCTATGAAACATGCCATTTCGGTACATCCTGAAGTGAGGATTACCGAGTTTTCGGTAGCTCCGCAGGTAAACCCTCCTGAAGGCGGAACTCCCTACCACGAGTGGCTCATTGCATTCGAAAATCGCCCGAACGACGTAGCTGCTTTTGCCCAAACACTCGATGATAAACTCTGCCAACTCAATATTTATTACGATGACCTCATCCGAGGGAAAATTCTGAAAACACTGCAGGTAACCCCCCTACAGCCCGAAGCTTTCCAGCATTACATGAAGTCGATAGGGAAATTAGGAGGGCAAAACAAAGTGCCGCGCCTAGCCAACGACCGCACCATTGCCGATGCTATGAAGGCGTGGAAAATTGACGACTAATGGCGGCGTACCGAACACCTAGAAGAATCTTTTGAGCATATTGGCAACCCTTCGGCAAAGGGCGGGTCTTTAGGCATAGATGTACGAATTCAACTACCCGTTACTTTGGCTGCGAAACATACTACCATACAGCACTATTTAGTGAGGCAATGCAAAAAAGGTGATAGACAAGCGCAAAACGAATTATACAAGCTCTATGCAGAAGCCATGTATAATATTTGCCGGCGCATGATGGGCAATGAGGAAGACGCCCGCGACCTGCTTCAAGAAGCATTTACCGAGGCTTTTCTCCATTTACCGAAATTAAAAGAGGAAATCACCTTTAGTGCCTGGTTAAAACGGATTGTGGTGAATCGGTGCATCAATGCCTTGCGGAAAAATCGGTTGCAATGGCAAGAACTCGATGACCGGCACGATTTCGCAGAAGATGCCGACAACTCGTACGAAGACGCCGCTTGGGAAGTGCAACGAATTAAACAGGCGATTCCCCAACTTCCCGAAGGAGGGCGTGTAATCTTGAGCCTCTACCTTTTTGAAGGATACGACCATAGAGAAATCGCAGATATTTTGGGCGTTACCGAGTCGACCTCGAAAGCGCAGTACAGCAAAGCCAAAAAAAAACTACGACAACTGTTAACCCAACCGAATGCAAAAACAGCATCATGAAAGATAATTTAAAAGATTTTGTACAGCAGCATCGCGAAGCCTTCGAAGAACCTTATGAAGATTTCGCTGCCGATTGGAGGGCAATCGAGGCTAATCTCGACCAACACCATTCCAAGAAACAACGGCTTTGGTGGGGGCGCAGTGTTGCAGCGGTGGTTACTCTACTTGTGGCAAGCGCCCTATGGTGGCAGTGGCAAGTAGAAACCTCCTCACAAGAAACCGAACCTGCCTTTTCAGCAGAGTTTATAGAAACAGAACAGTACTACAATCGCCTTATTGAACAGAAAATGAAAGTGATTGCCACCAAACAAGGCGGCATAAGCCAAGAAGTGCAAGCAAATATGGAGCAGCTCGATGAGGTATACCAAGAACTTCGCCGCGATTTGAAAGATAAAGCCAACAATGCGGACGTCGTAGAGGCGATGATTACCCACCATCGGCTAAAACTTCGAGTACTTGAGCAGATTTTAGAAACGATTGAACAACAGGAAAACCATGAAGATACACACCAACGTTTATAGGCTTCTTGCTTTAGGGATAGGAATCCTTTGGGCAAGTGTAGGGGAAGTAGCTGCCCACAATGGGCTAGATACCGAGCTAACCAAAACAATCACTAAACAGTTTGCCGTAACGGCTTCTGCGAAAGTTGAAATTGTAAATAAGTATGGGAAGATTAAAATTGAACCCTGGGAAAAGGATTCAGTGGCAATCAAAATTGTAGTAACTACATTCGGGAAGAATGAAGCTTCAGTGGAAAAGTTGATGGAGCGCGTCGATTTTGAGTTCCGAACCAGCGATAGTTTTGTGAAAGCAGAAACACTCCTCGACCGAAACTCCAGCCCAATCGCTGAGTTCTTCAATTCTCTTACCGACCAATCGAAAGCAATTTTTAGTAAGAGCCATATCCAGGTAGATTATATCGTGCAGGTTCCTACTCACGCGATGCTCGATATACACAACCGTTTCGGAGATGTTATTCTGGGCAAAGTGCGCGGAAAATCCGATTTGCGTATAGGGCATGGCAACCTATACGCCGAAAGTTTCCGAGAAGAAGTATGGATGGATCTTAGTTTTTGCCATGCCGATATAGGCTACCTAGCTAAAGGCGATATAACATTGCGCGGTGGCTCTTTTGCGGTAGAAGAAGCCGATGAGCTTACCCTTAATAGCCTGACTTCTGAGGTCGATATCGAACGAAGCCGAAAGGTGCGTTTCGTTTCTAAAAACGATGAAATAGAATTAGGAGAAGCCATACAAGTGGAAGGCGAAGGGCATTTCACCAAGCTGAGCATTATGGATTTATCGAAAAGTGCCGATGTGGAACTCAACTTTGGCTCTTTCAAAATTCAGCGTGTGCTCAATACTTTTTCCGACTTGAAAGTAACAGGTAATTCAGCCGATATCCGGCTCGATTTCCAACAGCCTACCTACTTTGCCATTAAAACCGATACTAGAGCCGATCGTATCGAGTTTCCCGAAGCATCTGCTCTTGAGAAAGAATATTACGACCGCGATCGGTTTATGGAAACCGAAGGTTTTATTGGGCAAAAAGGAGTACAAACCGGCAATGTGCGTATCAAAGCCACTAGTGGCGAGGTACGGATTCGGTTACTCGAAGAAACGGTACGTACCACACGCAACTAAATGCAGCCTTCAACCAAGGAAAGCCCACTGGTAGTTCACTAGGTGGGCTTTTTTGAACCAAAAGCGGCAAGCCGCTGCATGGATATCTTCAACTGTTCAGTAGGTACGGCAGTATGTACCATGCGAAATAAACCATAACGCTGATGCCCGAAGCCAGTACCCGACGTTAGCAATATGCCTGTTTTTTGGTACAATGCCATCCATAGGGCTTCTTCCCCTTCAGCAGAATCTTCTGAGAGGAATTGGGAAAAATCTGCCCAAATGAACAAACTACCCTGCGCAGGCACATACGGAATATGCATGGCGTCGAGTGTTGATGTAGCAAGTTGATAGCTCGCTGTGATTCGCCGTTGGTTTTCAGCGATATACTCAGCAATGAAATTCGCATCTTTAAAAAGCTCCCCAATCACCCATTGAGTAAGGTTCGAGACCATATGGGGTAAATTAAGATTGCCAATTGCTGCCATCAGTGCCGAATTATGGGAGTGTATCATGCCTACTCGTAAGCCCGAAAGGCAAAAATCTTTCGAGAGCGCATACACCCAATGCAGGTATTCGCTTTGGTGTTGCGCCATTAGCTTAGTAAACGATTGGAACGGAGGGGTACTGTTCCTTTCATTCGCTATTAACGATTGCCCGTAAATTTCATTTACCACTAAATGAACACGATGTTGCATGCACCACTCGGCGATTTCGCGGAGCTGCTGACCTGAATAAATAGCACCGGTAGGGTTATCGGGCGTAGTAAGCAGTAGCATTTTAATAGTTTTTCCCTGAGCAGCAATACCAGACGCAGCCTTTTCGAGGTGTGCTACGGTAACCCAATCGAGCGTAGGAAGTGTAGAGGCAGAAGAAGGTGGCTGCAAATCGTACCGTTCTATCAGCCCTTTAGTGCCCAAATCGTTAGTATACATGGGGTATGCAGGAGCAGGAATTACCACTACATTGGAGGGGTTGGTAAGTACAAAGGCTAATACTTCTAACGAGGCTCCGGCACCTGCTGAAAGAGCTAAGGTTTCGGGCTGAAGGGCATTGCTCCCAAAATGTGTTTGTAGAAATGTGGCGAGTACTTCGCGTACATGCAGATTGCCCACCGAGCTTGTGTACTTCAGTGTCCAGCGGGGCAAAGGTTGCGTTGCCATAATTTTAGTGAGTTTCTCTTGAATTAGCTGGCTAGAAACGGCATTTTCAGCAATATTGAGCGCAAAAGTACCTTCGGGATTTTTTTCAGGGTGAAATCGGTTTGCCATGGCATCTTCAAACATAGCAAGGTCGATTCGAGCAGGGGTTGTGGCGAGTGGGGCGCCTCGCTCCGAAAGGGTTTTTATTGAAGTATCGGTACTTTTCATAAATCGTACGAAACGTTATACATTTAATTTTTGAAGCATAAATACGGATAGGGCTTCGTGAAACCATGCCCGTTCATTTTATAAACTACGTTAAGATTTTTATTTTTCCATATCAAATAGAACGATTTTGGGACAGAATCTCGCAACGATTACGTTTTACTTTACCTTTTCGGTATTTTCTTACGTAGTAGGAATTTGCAGACTTATCTAGCATAGAACGGCGTTTAAACGCTTGAAAACCCTTATCTTTTCAATCAGAAATAAACAGTACTTCCCATGAAAACGACCATCCTACTCTGTGCACTTTGCTTAAGCTTTACCTGTGCAATGGGGCAAACCGAAGGCGACCATCCACTTTTCCCTAAGTTGCATAACTATCAGATGGTAAACTATGAAAAAAACCGCGATGTGCTCACTATCCCGGTAAGCGATATTGAGTCGGTAATGATAGAAGGACAGAAAACCTTTATCAATTATGCCTTCAAAGCTTCAGGATTGCACCCAAACTATCGGCAATTAGTGGATAATTATGTAGAGATTGTAAGAGAGAAAGGAGGGAAACTTGTCTTTCGAGAAAATAACTATGGGATTTATAATTTGCAGCAATCCGGAAACGAGCTATGGGTAATTGTAGAAGGTTATAACGATGGGAAAGAATATAGCATTACCGTAGTGGAGTCGGAAACTCAAGAAGATGACACCAAAGATCTACTACGCGAATTAATGTCGGGGAATATCACCTTACATATCAACTTTGCGTCGGGTAAATCGGAATTACCTGCTGAGTTTCTTCCTGAGTTACAGCGGATTGCCCGTCTTATGAAAAAATTTCCTCGGTTTGTAATTAGTATCGAAGGACATACTGATAATGTAGGGCAAGCCGCCGATAACAAACGGCTTTCCGAAGAAAGAGCCAATTCGATTTTAGAAGCCCTTGCCGCGGAAGGTGTTGCCCGTAGCCGTATGAATGCCGTAGGATGGGGCGATTCAAAACCGGTTGCCTCCAACAATACCGAAGCAGGTAGAGAGGAAAACCGACGAGTGGAAATTATAAAAGTGAATTAGGAAGTTTATTGAAGAGTAAGAAAAGCGGCTGTTTTGCAAGAGAACAGCCGCTTTTTTGTATAGTGCGAACAAGTAAAGATTAATTCATCGCTGCTTTCAGTGCTTCATTTAGCTTAGGAACTACCTCGAACGCATCACCAACGATGCCATAGTCGGCAGCTTTAAAGAAGGGTGCTTCCGGGTCTTTATTTATCGCCACGATTACTTTCGAAGAGTTTACACCTGCCAAGTGCTGGATAGCACCCGAAATGCCCACGGCAATGTACAAGTTGGGGCTTACTTTGATGCCGGTCTGTCCAACGTGTTCGTGGTGGGGGCGCCAATCCATATCTGATACTGGTTTAGAGCAAGCAGTAGCGGCAGATAATGTTTTAGCAAGGTCTTCAATCATTCCCCAATTTTCAGGACCTTTCAAGCCTCTTCCGGCAGAAACTACGCGGTCGGCTTCTGGGAGCAAAATATCACCCTCAGCTTTGTTTACACTTTTCAGTTTTACAGCAAAGTTGCGCTCGTCGATAGAAGGAGCAAACGCCGCCACTTCTGCCGTAGCACCTTCGTTTACAGGAGTAGCTTCTACCGTTCCTTTTTTAAGAGTAAGCACTTTCTTTTCGCTTGGGAGAGCAACATCGGCAAACGCTTTGCCGGTGTAGATGCCTCGCTTTACGATGAAACCATTGGATGTATCGGGGAGCGATACTACGTTGGCAGCTACGCTTGCATTGAGTTTAATGGCAATTCGCGAGGCGATTGCATCTACCAAAGAAGAGCGAGCCATTACTACAATTTGACTGTTTTCTTGTTGGGCAGCCTCCGTTACAAGTGCGCTAATGGCTTGTGCGTTTCCTTCTTTTAGGCGGTCGTCGGAAGCGTGTAGTACTTTGGTAACGCCATACGCACCTAAGGCAGATAAGGTAGCCTCGTCGGCACCGGCAGTGAGGAGTGCTGTTACACCATCCTGAGCTATTTTGCTCGCATATACAAGGGCTTCCAGCGAAGAAGTTTTCACTTGGTTGCCATCTAATTCTGCAAATACTAATACTGACATATCTTAATTAATTGTGTTACTGGGTTAAGGAATTAAATTACTTTCGCTTCATTTTTAAGGAGATTTACAAGTTCGTCGATGTTTTCAGCATCAATCATTTTGCATTCGCCTTTGGCTTGGGGTAATTCAAACGATTGGTATTGGGGTACTTCAGCTACTTCTACAGCTGGTTGTACGTTGAGGGGTTTCTTTTTTGCCATCATAATGCCTCGCATATTCGGTATTTTCCATTCGGCGATGGGTTCTTGGCAGCCCGCTACAAAGGGAAGTTCTACTTCGAGGTACTCTTTACCACCTTCAATTTCTCTAGCTAGTGTAGCGGTATTGCCTTCTAAGTCGAGTTTCATACAAGGGGCAATACAAGGCCAATCGAGCATTTCGGCAACCATGCCATGCACCAAACCGCCATTAAAGTCTGAAGACTCGCGACCCATCAAAATCATGTCGTAGCCTCCATCTTTAGCTACTTCAAAAATTTGTTTGGCTACAAAGAGGGCATCGGTAGGCTCTGCATCGATGCGGATGGCATCATCGGCACCAATTGCCAATGCTTTGCGGAGGGTAGGTTCTGTATCGCTCAGCCCTACGTTGAGTACGGTAACAGTGCCTTGGTGGGCTTCTTTCAGTTCCACTGCACGGGCTAGGGCGTAATCGTCATAAGGCCCGATGATAAACTTCACGTCGGTAGTATCGAGTTTGTTATCTACAAACTTTATTTTGGTAGTCGTGTCGGGCACATGGCTGATGCATACCAATATTTTCATGCTTTATTGATGTTTATTAGGTTAAAAATGAATGTCAAATTTGTTATGCATGCATAACATTTCAAAGATAGAAGATTTCAATCATACACAAAAACTTATACAAGCTAATAAAGGAAGATTGAATATTTTTGTTTTGTATCGAATTATCAGTCGCCTTCTACAAGCTCTTATGAATACGCAGCGCATTACTCAGTTAAAAGCCTTTTTGGAAGAGTCGCCCGAAGACCCGTTTTTACTTTATGCTTTAGCCACCGAGCACCTTACCGAAGCCCCTTCGGTAGCCTGGGAATACTTTGAACTTCTTATTGCTAAACATCCTACATACGTAGCTACTTATTATCATGCAGCGCACTTAGCTTGGGAACTAGAGGAAATAGCCCAAGCAAAAAATATTTTTGAAAAGGGCATTGCTATGTGCGAGCAACAAGGAGAACATCATCATTTACGAGAGCTTAAAAATGCTTATCAAAATTTTTTACTAGAAGAAGAGTAAACTAAGAAAAATACCTGCTCTGGTGTATTCAGTACGATTTTTTTGAATTTTTCTTAGTTCTATTATAACTTTATTAAGTTTTTTCGGCTATTCAGTTTATTAACATCGCTGTTATCTGTAGGATAGTCCTTCATTAACTGTTACTCTATTTCTACATTTTCGTTTATTATTTCTTTACAACCATGCGCGAGGACTACAATAGAATTATCGAATCGCTTACGGTAAAGTTTATTCGATTATCCGCTAAGGAGGTTATTAGGCCGGTTACGGTAGAGAACTATTGTGATGCTAACAATACCCTTATTTTGTTGCAAAAGGGTACTATCGCTTTTGAGGAAGACGGAGTGATGAAAACGCTATATCCGGGAGATGTGCTACTGATGCCGAGCAGCCGCTTATTACGGTTGCAACTCGGGAGTGCGGGCAAAGAAGTGCGCAATAACGAAGAGTTTTTGAAACGTCGGCTAGACTACCTAGTCCCCCAAGGTCATACTAATTTGAACGGCTCCTTCGACCCTAACCGCACACAGTTTATTTCTTTTGTAGTGGATGTACGTGCTTTTGATTCTGTGAATTTTTTCAACTCGCTCAATATTCCTGCGTTTGCTATTCGCGAATACCCGCCGATTGGCAATTTGTTGCTGAAACTGTACCAAGAAGTGGAAGCCGACCAGCCCGGCCGAGAGCGCTTAATTCGATTACATGCAGAGGAAATTATCTTAGAAATTTTCCGGTATATTTTTGAACATAAGATGTTTGTAGAGCAATTAGCCACTAACAATAATTATTTTAAAGATCCTCGTTTGTTGAATTTGTTCGATTACATCAAAACCAATCTGAATGGCGATTTGTCGAATAAGATTTTGGCTAACATCGCTAATGTATCAGAAGATTATGTGGGGCAATACTTCAAGATGCTTACGGGTATCAACCCGCAAGATTACATTGAGTACCAGCGGATGGAACGGGCTGTAGAGTTGCTACGTACCTCTAAAAAAAGCATTCGCGATATTGGGTACGAGGTTGGCTATAAAGATACTGCCTACTTTTGCCGCCGCTTCAAGATGATGTTTGGAATTTCGGCAGGAAAGATGCGCCGACGCGAAACCAGTGCTATTTGAGTTTTAAAGGCTATGCTAAACTGGCTCGAACTCCAATTTTAAACGCGATAGGTCGGCTAAAAAATGAGGGTTTTCTTCCATATGATTGCCCACTACGAGCAAATCGGCGCCAGCTTTGTAAAAATCATGAGCGGTTTCTACCGAGCGGATTCCACCACCTACCCAAATAGGAACTTTCACAGCACTTTTTACAGCTTGTACCATTGAAATAGGAACGGTTTGCTGGGCACCACTACCGGCATCGAGGTAAAGCACACGCAAGCCCAACATAGTGCCGGCAAGTGCAGTGGCTACCGCAACCGATGTTTTTTGGGCAGGGATAGGCGTAGTATTGCTCATGTAGGCTACTGTGGTGCTGTTACCGCTTTCTACTAACATATAGCCGGTAGGGATAGGCTCGAGTTGCATTTGTGCGATTTGAGGTGCTGCTACTACGTGTTGCCCAATTAAAAATTCCGCGTTACGCCCTGATATGAGCGACAAGAATAAAACTCCATCGGCTTTGGGAGTGAGGTGTAGGTTGCTGCCGGGGAATAATACAACCGGGCAAATAGCAGCGGCTTGCAAAGTATCTACGGTTTGTTCTAACCGATTGGAAACTACTAAACTTCCTCCAACCAGAAACAAATCAGGAGGGCTTATCTGCGCTAAGCTGATGAGTGTGTGCAATGCTTTGGTTCCGTACGTATCGGGGTCGACTAAAATAGCTAGGCGTTTACTTTTTTCAGCTTTCCAAGCATACAGCTTTTTTTCTATAGAGTCCGACAAATGCATAAAACAAAAATGAAATCTATTTTCCTGGAAACAAAGTAAAGAAGGTTGAATTTCGCCCAACTACCCGTTAGCAGGGATCGTTATTTTCTGTGGTGCTTTTCCTTATATTTGTTGTAAGCGCTTGCGCCTTCTTTTAACGAACTATCATACACAATACAATAAGCACCTCATACAACAAACACACGCACTCTTAAACATTTACGCTTACCAAATCTGAAACTGAAAAAACATGAGTACTTCTTTCAAAAACACGAAAATTGTTGCTACGGTAGGGCCTGCCTCCAACACAAAAGAAAAACTACTTGAACTAATTGTAGCCGGGGTCGATGTGTTCCGCTTAAACTTTTCGCACGGCACCCATGAGCAGCACCAAAAAGTAATTAATGCCATCCGCGAGCTCAACCGCGACTTTAACTACAATGTGAGTATCTTACAAGATTTACAAGGGCCTAAAATTCGGATTGGCGAAGTAGAAAATGGCGGTGTAGAAATTGCCGAAGGCGATGAAATGGTCATCACTACTGAAGAAGTCGTAGGTACTGCCGAGCGCGTAAGTACCACTTATACTTCGCTCACGCGCGATGTGAAAGCGGGCGATTCTATCCTACTCGACGATGGTAAAATAGAATTGAAGGTGTTTAAAGTAGATGGCAAAGAAGTATACACTACGGTGGTATATGGAGGGTTGTTGAAGTCGCGAAAAGGGATGAACCTCCCCGATACGAATATCTCAGAACCATCGCTCACTAAAAAAGATTTGGCTGATTTGCACTTTGGTTTGGAAAACGACGTCGATTGGGTAGCGATTTCCTTTGTACGTTCGCCGGGCGATTTGATTAACCTGCGCAACATCATTAAAGATCATGGTAGGCTTACTAAGACAATCGCCAAGATTGAACGCCCCGAAGCCCTTAAACATATTGATGCCATTGTGGAAGCTGCCGACGGTCTGATGGTAGCCCGTGGCGATTTAGGCATTGAAATTCGTATGCAAGATGTACCCATTGCCCAAAAAATGTTAATTGCAAAATGTAATCGGGCGGCAAAACCGGTAATTGTTGCCACGCAAATGATGGAAAGCATGATTGAGAACCCCCGGCCTACACGAGCGGAGGCGAACGATGTTGCTAATGCTGTGTTTGATGGCGCCGATGCCGTGATGCTCAGCGCTGAAACTGCCGCGGGGAAATACCCTGTACAAACCATTCAGCATATGACCAGCATTATACGCTCGGTAGAATTGCAAAAGAATATATACCACAAGTACTATAAAAACGATTTTAACGACGAGAACTTCCATAGTAACATTGTGGTAGACAGTGCCTGCCAAATGGCAGACACTACGCATGCGAAAGCGATTGTAGGGATTTCAGGCTCTGGGTTCACGGCGTTCCGTATTGCGCGCCACCGCCCCGAAGCCGATATTTTCATCTTTACTGAAAACAAAAAGCTTTTGAAAACTCTGAACTTGCTTTGGGGAGTGCGCGCCTACTACTTCAATCGTTTTACCTCTGCCGATGAAACTTTTGAAGAACTGGAAGATATCTTAGTGCGTGATGGACATTTGCGAAACGGCGATACCTATATTATCACGGCAAGTTTGCCACTAAATACCCAAAAACGCACGAATATGGTAAAAATGAGCATTGTAGGCTCTGCCAGTAAAGACGAGTAAGCCGTATAAATTTTCTTAAAATCCTATCAGACAGCCTCGCTATCCGCTCACAAACGGGTAATTTGGCTGTCTGAATTCTTTTTAGAAACCCTTGCGGGGAAAAATCTGAAATCATCCATGAAAATTTTCGATTTATATATTCTCAAGAAATTACTAACCACATTTTTCTTCAGCGTACTGATTATGGTAATTGTGGTTTGTGTAATTGACTACACCGAAAAATCTGACGAGTTTATTCGGCACGATTTACCCCTCTCTCAAATTTTTTCAGAATACTACATCAATTTTATTCCTTTTATGGCGAGTACGCTCAGCCCTATTTTGGTATTTATTTCGGTAGTATTCATCACCGCTCGAATGGCAACGCACACGGAAATTGTAGCCATGTTTGCTTCAGGCATGAGTTTCCGCAGAATACTCATGCCTTATTTGCTAGGCGCTTCTATGTTGGCAGGGCTAATATTTTGGCTAGTAGGGTGGGTAATCCCTAATGCTGCTAAAACGAAAGTAGAGTTCCAAATTAAGTATTTACATAGCCCTTACTATTTCGATTCGCGCGATGTGCACTTTAAAGTAAACGACTCTACCTACTTATACTTGCAGAGCTACAACAACAAAAGCCAAGTGGGCTACCGCTGTACTATCGAAAAAGTACGCAACGGAAAACTCGTAGAAAAACTTTCGACGAACCGCATGCAATGGAACGAAGAGCTGCAAAAATGGTCGCTTCCGAACCACAAGGTCTATCGTTTTGCTAATGGGCAAGAAGAAGTAACACTAGGTGGGACTATTGATACGGTCTTAAACATTTACCCTCGGCATTTTGAAAGTACACGCTCACTGAACGAAACAATGACCCTCGAAGAACTCGATGCATTTATTGAAGAACAAGTAAGCCGAGGCATTGGGAACGTGGCGCTCTATCAGAACGAGAAATACGAACGATACGCCTATCCGTTCGCCATTATTATCTTAACAGTGATGGGGGTAATTGTAGCAGCGCGTAAGTCGCGGCAAGGCTCCGGAGTGCAAATTGCATTCGGATTTTTACTAGCCTTCATATTTATCCTTTTTGTGATTATGAGCCGAAGCGTTGGAAGAGCAGGCTCTATAGAACCTATGTTAGCCGCTTGGCTTCCTAACATTACATTTTCTATTATTGCTGCCATTATGTACTTCACGGTTCCTCGCTGACGCCTCATGGTTAAACACTATGCTAAGTTGCATTTTGTAGTATTCCTTTGGGGATTTACTGCAATTTTAGGAGTGCTCATTAGCATCCCTTCAGTTGAAACGGTTTTTTATCGTACGCTTATATCGGCAGGTGCCTTGGGAGGGCTACTGCTGCTTTCCAAGTCGCGCAGCAAAATTGCATGGCGGAAGGCAATGCCCATGGTGCTAACCGGCTTTATCATTGCGCTGCACTGGATTTTGTTTTTTGCTTCGGCGAAAGTATCGAAAATCAGTATTTGCTTGGCAGGGATGGCTACCGCTTCACTATTTACCGCTGTGTTAGAGCCACTAATCAACCGTTCTCAGTTTAAATACTACGAAGTTTTACTCGGGTTTGTCGTAATGGGAGGGCTATATGCTATTTTCCATTTTGAATACGACCATGTAGTGGGGCTATTACTTGCCCTTGGTTCTGCGTTTCTATCGGCAGTATTTACGGTGTTTAACAGTGGCTTTTCTAAGAAATACGATCCGATAAGTATTTCATTTTACGAAATGTTAGGCGCTTGCATAGGCTGCGTGCTCATGTTCCCACTTTACAAAGTTTTTTTTGCAACCGGCAGCACACTGCAGCTCATCCCTTCGCAAACCGATTGGCTATGGTTAGCAATTCTCGCCATCGTTTGTACGGTATATGCCTTCTATGCTTGTATGCAAGCATTGCAGCATGTTTCGGCATTTACGATGAACCTGATTGTAAACATGGAGCCAGTATATGGAATTGTATTGGCATTTTTACTATTTGGCGAAACAGAACAAATGAGTGGAGGGTTTTACTTGGGAACTAGCGTAATTCTGTTGGCAGTATTGGCGTATCCTATTTTCGATCGCCGTTTAAAGCCTAAAGTTTTACCAGCAAAGTAGGGTAGGAGTTTGTAGCGGCCGGGCTCGCTTTTTTCAGAAACTTCTTAGAAATCAGAATCTTTTTGAACAGATTTTATTTAAATCTGTTTTAAATTTGTAATTTAGTATGAATCTAAATAAGTAAAATATACAGATTATGTCCATAGAAAAAGATAACGCAATTCTCGAAGAGTTTACCTCATCCGAATATAAACACGGTTGGTCAGTTGATTTAGAAGCCGACCAAGCCCCTCCGGGTTTAAACGAAGACATCGTTCGTTTTATCTCTCAGAAGAAAAACGAGCCAGAGTGGCTAACCGAGTGGCGTTTAGATGCCTTCCGCAAGTGGCAGGCAATGCCTGAGCCGCAGTGGGCGAATGTGAAGTTCCCGCCAATCAACTATCAAGATATCATCTATTATTCGGCGCCCAAGCAGAAAGTAGCGCCTAAATCGCTCGATGAGGTAGACCCTGAGTTACTCAAAACTTTCGAGCGTTTGGGAATTTCGCTTCAAGAGCAAAAGCGTTTAACAGGTGTAGCCGTAGACGCTGTAATTGATAGCGTTTCGGTAGCTACTACCTTTAAGAAAACACTTGCTGAGTTAGGCATTATTTTCTGTTCTTTTAGCGAAGCTGTGCAAGAGCATCCGGAGTTAGTAAAAAAATATATTGGCTCGGTGGTGCCTGCTAACGATAACTACTTTGCAGCACTGAATTCTGCAGTGTTTAGCGATGGTTCTTTCTGCTATATCCCGAAAGGAGTACACTGCCCTATGGAACTTTCAACGTATTTCCGTATCAATGCTGCAAATACTGGGCAGTTTGAACGTACCCTTATCGTTGCAGAAGAGGGCTCGTATGTGAGTTACTTGGAAGGTTGCACTGCTCCTATGCGCGATGAAAACCAACTCCATGCTGCAGTAGTAGAAATTTTTGCTGCTGAAAATGCCGAAGTGAAATATTCTACAGTGCAGAACTGGTATCCTGGTAATAAGGAAGGCAAAGGCGGTATCTATAACTTTGTAACTAAACGGGGCATTTGCTATGGCGATTACTCAAAAATATCGTGGACTCAAGTGGAAACTGGTTCAGCAGTAACTTGGAAATATCCTAGCTGTGTGCTGAAAGGTGATCATTCAATCGGTGAGTTCTACTCTGTAGCCGTAACCAACAATATGCAACAAGCCGATACGGGAACTAAGATGATTCACATCGGCAAAAACACCAAAAGCCGTATTGTATCGAAAGGGATTTCGGCAGGTAAAAGCCAGAATAGCTACCGAGGTTTAGTAAAAGTGATGAAACGTGCCGAAGGGGCTCGTAATTTTTCGCAGTGCGATTCTTTGCTAATGGGTAACTTATGTGGGGCACATACCTTCCCATACATCGAAGCGGAAAATCCTACTGCACAAATCGAACACGAGGCTACCACTTCTAAAATTGGTGAAGATCAGATATTCTACTGCAACCAGCGAGGTATCGACCCGGAACAAGCCGTAGCGCTTATTGTAAACGGATATGCTAAAGAAGTGCTCAACCAACTTCCTATGGAGTTTGCTGTAGAGGCACAAAAACTCTTAGCTATTAGCCTAGAAGGAAGCGTAGGGTAAAAAGTATACCTCAAGTTAGTACCCTCTAACGATTGGTTTCAGTATACCTTTACATATAATCCATCAAGAAATCCCCAGAAGTATTAAAAACTTTTGGGGATTTTTTATGAAGACAGTTTTTGGTTTTTTTCAAGAGTATTCGTTAAAAAACGCCTGAGCGCTTCATTTACTTGTTCGGCTTGCTCTACCGAAGAAGTATGTCCAGCCCCTCGTATGATAACCAACTGCGCTTGTGGGATTTGCTGCTGAATACGTTTTGCTTTTGCTGGTACTGTAGCGACATCTTCATCTCCTACCATGATGAGGGTAGGACATGCTATGTTAGAAAGTTCTTCAAAGACAGGCTTTCGGTCAATCACTCCTTGCACAGCCCTCACAATTGTTTTTTGGTTATTCTCCAGCTCATTGCGCCAAAAATTATATTCTTCGGTGCGTTGAGGGTCGTTCAAAAAGGTCTTCCCAAACATAATAGGCATTACCCTATGGGTTACAGTTTTTACCCCGAACAAGCGGACAATGGTATTCATCAAGTTGTACTTGAATTTAAACGGTTCAGGGTCGGCAGATGTCTCCATCAAAATCAGCGATTTAATGAGCTCCGGGTTACGAGCTGCCATACGCATCGCCACAAAACCTCCCATAGAAAGCCCCGCAAAATGGCAAGGGGCAAGGTTCAAGTGCTGTATTAAGGCGACGGCATCTTGGTAAATATTCTCTATGTCGTAGCCGGAGGGGGTAACTTCGCTACGTCCTTGCCCACGGTGGTCGTAGACCACACAGCGGTATTTGCTTTTGAGCGCTTCTACCTGTTTGGCAAACATTTTTCCGCTCCATAGCAAGCCGTGGCTAAAAACAATAGTTTCGGTGCCCTCGCCATGCACTTCATAATACAACTTTACCCCGTTTACGTTCGCGTAACTCATTCTGGTTCTATATCAGGGTTAGGTTTTTCAGTGTCTTCTTCGGAGGCATCTAAAGGTCGATAATTCCCAATCGACTTGTTGAGCAAGTTAACATCGGCTAAGAACTCATCCGGGTAAGGCATTTGTTTTTCGGCGTTGCTCAAGTTGCGTGCTTCGTGTTTAATTTCTTCATCCGATTCAGAAGGGAGCACCTTCTTTTTCTGCTTTTTGCCTGTCAATTGCTCCAAACGTTCCCAATTAACATTTCCTGCTTCGTTTTCTGAATTTCTACTTTTCATAGTGCATTAATATCTTTAACAGAAAAAATGATATGTTATCTACTATAACATAAAGTTCTTACGGTAAAATACGTTTTTTGTATAGAAAGTGTAAGCGAACCTATATTAATTCAACGAGCTTACTTAATTTAAAGCTGATATTTACAATTACGATGAGAAAATTCCGATTTTATTATTCATTTTGTTTTGCCTTGGCTGCCCTTTGTTTGTTAGGGTGCGGAAAAGAAGAAGAGGAAACGCTTACAACGGTGATTCTCATCAGACATGCTGAAGAAGCCAATAACGATACTACGGAATTCGCATTGAGTGCTAACGGGCAAGAACGTGCCCAAGCACTGGCAATTACGCTAAAAGATCAGAAGTTTGATGCGATTTACTCGGCAGATGATGCCAAATCGCTTGAAACAGTAGAGCCTCTGGCGCTTTCGCACAGCATAGAAGCCAGTACGTTTGAAAAAGGAGATTTAGGTATTGCCAATCGGATTATACAGTTACATGCTGGCGGTACGGTGCTTATCGTAAGCGACGAAGAACACATCCCTCAAATGTTAAATCAATTTATAGGTACTACTGAGTTTGAAACCATCCCCAAATACAAATACGACAATTTATACGTAGTTTCTATTTTGCGCAAAGGGGTAGTTTCTACAGTTCAGATGCGCTATGGCGACGGATAATGGACAGATTTGCCTTTCTTTGTGAAAGAATAAAAGAAAGCAGAGAAACCGTGCGATTTACATTACAATCTAAAGACCCAAAGTCGAACGCGAGAGCGGGTGTTTTTTCCACAGATCATGGGACGATAGAAACCCCTATTTTTATGCCCGTAGGAACGGCAGGAACAGTAAAAGGAGTTCACCAAAGAGAACTGGTTGATGACATTTCCGCGCAAATCATCTTAGGGAATACATACCATTTATACTTGCGGCCCGGAACGGCCATTTTAGAGCAAGCCGGTGGATTGCATCGCTTTAATGGTTGGCAAAAACCAATTTTAACCGATAGCGGCGGCTATCAAGTGTTTTCTTTAGCCGAAAACCGGAAAATTACCGAAGAAGGCGCCACGTTTCGTTCTCATATCGACGGATCCAAGCACCTATTTTCGCCGGAACGGGTGATGGACATCCAGCGCAGCATTGGTGCCGATATCATCATGGCGTTCGATGAATGCCCGCCCTACCCCAGTACTTTCCAATATGCAGAAGAGTCGATGCACTTGACCCACCGTTGGCTCGAACGTTGCGTGCGCCGGCTTAACCAAACTGAACCCAAATACGAACATGCGCAGTTTTTATTTCCCATTGTGCAAGGCAGTACCTACAAAGAACTGCGGAAGCAGTCAGCAGAAACCATTGCATCGTTCGATATGGAAGGAAACGCCATCGGAGGGCTTTCCGTTGGCGAGCCTCATGAGTTTATGTACGAAATGACCGAACTGGTTTGTGGAATTTTACCAGACGATAGGCCGCGATACCTCATGGGGGTAGGCACTCCCGAAAATATTTTGGAATGTATTGCCCTCGGAGTAGATATGTTCGATTGCGTGATGCCCACCCGAAATGCTCGCAACGGGATGTTATTCACTACTCAAGGAATTATCAATATCCGAAATGCCAAGTGGCAAGATGATTTTTCGCCCATCGATGCGGAACTTGGTGGCTATGCCAGTACCTTTTATAGCAAGGCGTATTTACGTCATCTAATTCACAGCAAAGAAATGCTAGGGGCACAAATTGCTAGTGTACACAACCTTACCTTCTACTTGTGGTTGGTAAAACAAGCCCGAGAACATATTATCGCCGGCGATTTCCATGCATGGAAGCAAAAAGCCATTCCTACGTTTATGCAAAGGCTGTAAAACGAAAAATTCTTTTCAATACGCCATTTTGCCCTACGCCAAAACAACTGTAATTTTGAAAATTATTTTATCTATTTGATTCACATAGCTATGGCAGCAATTATTAATCCCGCACTATTTGAAGAAACAACACGTGCGAACTATAAAAAGCAATTCGACGAGGCAACGCCCTACCGGCATATCGTGATTGAGAACTTCTTAGATGATGCGCTCGCAAATACCCTACAACAAGAGTTCCCTAGTGTAGAAACCCTAAAAACGCATTGGAAAGGGCTCAATGAAAATAAGTTTGAAGGCTCAACCTTCGATACCTTTCACCCGGCATTTCAGCAAGTGCGCGATGCCCTAGCATCGCCGGAGTTCTGCCAATGGGTTGAACAGGTAACCGGCATTCAGGATGTATTCATCACCGATGACCACATGGGAGCCGGCATTCACCAAGGCGATAATGGCAGCTTTCTCGATGTCCACATTGACTTTAATATCCATCATATTCTCAATGTACACCGTCGGTTGAATTTGCTGATTTACTTAGAAAAAGATTGGAAAAAGGAATATGGCGGCGGATTGGAAATGTGGAATGCCGACATGACTTCCTGCGAGAAAATTGTGATGCCAGCGCTCAACCGCGCAGTAATTTTTGAAACCAGCGAAATTTCATTCCATGGCTACTCAAAAATATCGGTTCCCTCAGGCGTTACCCGCAAATCGTTCTTTGCCTACTATTATACCAAGGAACGCGAAGATGCTGTGCCCTATCATGATACCATATTTAGAGCACGCCCTACGGAAAGTACTTCGAAAAAGCTGAAAACAGCTGTAAAAGAAAATATGAAGAACACTGCAAAATCGACTTTGAAAAAATTAGGAGTTAAATTTTAATGTGTCTTCTGAGAAAACTTCTAAGATGAACTATCATGTTTAGTACTACAGAAATCACCTCACATGAGGAAACGAGCGATAATGTAATCCATCAGCGGCTGCTATTTGCCTACTTAAAAGCCGCTGAGTACCTCTCTGGCAACGTGCTTGAAATAGGCTGTGGGGCAGGACGGGGGCTTGAAACGGTACTCTCCTACAGCGAGCGCTACACCGCAATCGATAAAAACGAAGCACTACTCAACCATTTGCAGAAAAAGTACCCGAATGCAACATTTAAAGCACAGCATATTCCCCCGTTGCAAGGCATCGCCGATAACGCTTTCGATTGGGTGATTTCCTTCCAGGTAATTGAGCACATTCCCGACGACCACCTCTTCTTAAAAGAAATTTATCGAGTATTAAAACCGGGAGGGAAAGCGATTATTACCACGCCAAATATCAAACTTTCGCTTACTCGTAACCCGTGGCACATTCGGGAATACACCGTAGATGAGTTGTATAAATTATGCAGTAAATATTTCAATTCCGTAGAAATTGAAGGGGTTACCGGCTCAGAACCTGTGATGGAATATTATGAGCGCAACAAGGAATCGGTACGCAAAATCACTCGGTTTGATATATTCAACCTACAGTACCGATTGCCTCGTGCTGTATTGCAAATCCCCTACGATTTACTCAATCGGCTAAACCGAAAGTCGTTGATGAATGGGAACGATACGCTAGTTTCAGGCATCACCACTGCCGATTATTCCCTCACCGCTCATGCCGATAAAGCGTTTGATTTATTCTGCATCTTGCAGAAATAAATTGGCTAGTAGGCAAGCCATACATAGCTCATATTCACGATGAAGCAGGTGAAAAAGCCAACGATAAAGCCGCTGGTAGTTTCTTGGGCTGTGTGTGCACCTAAGCTCAGACGCGCTGAAATCACAGCACCGCAACATAAGATAGCGATGGTTAGAGGGTACACCAACGGATATTCGGGGAAGGCAATCCGCAAACTAAGAAAAAAGCCTACTGCTCCACTAAAAGCCGCAGCATGAATGCTTATTTTCCAGTATGTACTGATAAACGTAAGAATGGTGAGTGCAAGACTTATACTTAGAATTAAGGCGCTCACTAGCATGGAACCGCCCATCTCGGTAATCAAAAAATAAGTAAGCACACAATGGTAGGCGGTAGCAATGGCTAAGGGTACAGGCCGATCGCTCCGTTCGGGCATCCGAATACTGGAAATATAACCCGAGCGATGCAAAATAAAGGCACTCCCCATAGGGCCAACGGCAGTAAATAACCCGATTAGTAAAAACAAATAGTATTTGGAAGGAGCGTAGGGTAACACTAAAAAGGGGCAATAATAAAAAACAGCTACAGTACTAAGCAACGGTACCCACATGGGGTGTAGTAGTATAGAAATGATATGTGCAGTGCGTTTTCCCAATATTTTCTTTAGCTAAAACGATACTTTTTACAAAGCTACATTTAAAAACCAAGAAGCTGTGTGGTGCCATATAATTGCTTTTGTTTACCATGCTTAAAACATCTAACTTAAGCCAATGGATATTACACAAAAATTGGCAGAACTTGACGCATATATTCCTCACTATGCGGAAAAAAATGCAGCAGTCTCTGAAGTAACTGTAGGGTGGCATATTGGACATTCGTTGCGCGTAGTACGAAGCATTTGCAAGCAGTTGATGAATGCTACCCCGGATGCATTCCAACCTGCCTTTAGTGTATCGTGGCAGTATGTCAAACTTAGAAAAGGGTTTGCAAGAGGGGTTGGAAAAGCCCCAAGGTCGACATTTCCTCCTGAGCAAATTACCGAGGCAGAATTACAGACCTTATCGGCAAAAACTCACCAAGCATTAGAAGAATTATTAGTGCAAGCTCCGCAAGGTGCTTATTTTGATCACCCATACTTTGGGCATCTTGATTATTCCGATAGCCTACTGTTTTTAGCAATTCATACGCATCATCATTTAAAAATTATCCGCGATATTTTAAAACCATAAGGCTACTTCGTGGGGATTTGCCGTAACCGAAGGGCTACTTCGTCGATCATTTGTTCGGAAATATCGAGGTGAGTGGTAAACCGAACCAAATCTTCCCCGAAAGGTACGGCAAGAATACCCAGCGTTTTGAGCTGTTCGAGAAAAGTGCTGGCATTCCATGGCGTAGCGAGCCGAAACACCACAATATTCGTTTCTACAGGGATTACCTCGGCAACAAAGGCACATTCCAGTAAAATTGCTTCGAGACGTTTGGCGCGTGCATGGTCTTCCTTGAGCCGCCCTACATGGTGTTGCAAAGCATATAGCCCCGCTGCCGCTAAAAACCCCGATTGACGCATACCGCCACCCATTACTTTACGTACCCTTCTGGCATACTTATGCAAAGCCGCCGAAGATGAAAGCAAGAGCGAACCTACCGGCGCCCCCAAGCCTTTGGAAAGGCAAATGGAAATGGTATCGAACACTTCGCCATAGGCTTTGGGAGTATCACCGGTTTCGGCTAGAGCATTGAACAAGCGTGCGCCATCTAAGTGCAGGGCAAGCCCATGGGTGTCGCATACTTTGCGTATTTGTCGAATTTCACTAAGGTGATAATAACTCCCACCCGCCTTGTTAGCTGTATTTTCCAACGAAACTAGGCGTGTTATCGGAAAATGATAATCGTCGGGGTTGATGTTTGCCTGCACTTGTTCAGCAGAAAGTCTCCCTCGGTCGCCTTGTAAGCACCGCAACGAAACCTGTGAGTGGAAGGCGGGACCGCCCCCTTCGTACCAATAAATATGGGAAAGGTGGTCGCAGATTACTTGGTCTTGTGGTTGCGTGTGGATTTTGAGTGCAATTTGGTTGGTCATAGTGCCGGAAGGGCAAAACAGCGCGGCTTCCATTCCAAACAAATGAGCGGCATATTCTTCTAAGGCTCGAACGCTCGGATCGTTTTCGAGGACGTCGTCGCCAAGAGGAGCCTGCATCATCGCATGGCGCATTGCTTCGGTAGGCTGTGTTACCGTATCACTTCGTAAGTCTATCGTTTCCAAAAGTCAAATAAGTTTGTTTGATGATGAATTTACAATGAATCTGATTTTTTCCTTCTTAAAGATGCCTATTTTTGAGGAAAACCTACCCATCTATGAAAGCCATAAGAAACGTTTTACTTATTGTAATAGCTCTACTAGTTGTAAGTGCTTCCGTTATCCTCTACATGAACTACGGCATGTTGAATATCCTTACGGGGTATGCAGCGAAAAACCTGGCATCGTCAGTATTTATTGGGCAACGTAGCGAAGACTTTACCCAATCGCACGATAATAATTTTTCGCCGGTGGATTTGGCAAGCGCTTCGGTGAACAAGGCGGAAAACTCGGCAAGTGCCAGTGTTTTTGGGTTGATGAAGCGCACTGCGATTTATCGAGAAGGTTTGGGATGCACCCTCATTAACGATACATTCGACCAAAACGCAACGTACGAAAAACCTAGGCGAATGCGTATGCCTACGAATTTACCGTATCCGTATGGCGAGTTGCCTCAGCGCGACACCTCTTTTGCCAACATCGACTATGCGCAGCTGAACCAAGCCGTAGATGCTACGTTTGATCGCCCTGAGGTACAGAAAACAAGAGCAGTGTTAGTGATTTACAAAGACCACATCGTTGCGGAAAAGTATGCTGAAGGATTCGACAAGAACTCCCTTTTCTTAGGTTGGTCGATGACCAAGAGTGTGTTAGCTACATGTTTCGGAATTTTACAGACACAAGGAAAGATTGATATTTACGAACCGGCACCAGTCCCCGAATGGCAAGACGATGCCCGAAAGAACATCACTACACATAATCTTTTACAAATGAATAGCGGTTTGGCGTGGGACGAAGACTATGGAACGCTTTCCGATGTTACCAAAATGCTCTTTTTAGCAGAGGATGTAACCCAACCCCAAGCTCTAAAAGAAGCGCAATATCCTCCTAATGAACATTGGAATTATTCTTCGGGAACTACCAATCTACTATCAGGAATTTTGCGCAAGCAGTTTAACACACATCAGGCGTATCTCGATTTCCCCTACCAGGCCCTGATTGATCGCATTGGGATGCACAGTTTTGTGCTCGAAACCGATATGAGTGGAAATTTTATCGGTTCTTCTTACTGTTGGGGTACTGCACGCGATTGGGCTAAGTTTGGGTTGCTGTACCTGCATGAAGGTAACTGGAACGGCGAACAGATTTTCGGCAAAGAGTGGGCTAACTACGTACGCGAGCCGGCACCCAATGCTGCAGGGAAATACGGTGGACATTTTTGGCTAAATTCCGGTGGAATGATGCCCGATGTTCCTCGCGATAATTTTTCGGCAAATGGTTTTCAGGGGCAACAAGTTTCCATCACTCCTTCTAAAGATTTAGTAATTGTGCGGTTCGGGCTTGCCGAAGAACCCGATTTCGATTTCAACAAATCGTTTGGGGCAATCATTAAAGCCATTCAGTAGGGTTACTTTTTGTGTAATGCCTTTTTATTATATCCTTTTATCAAAAGAGGAACCCACCCGATAATGGGTAAGAAGTAGCAGATGATGATGGGGTTGCGCAAGAGTGCCTTAAAAAACACCTTATAGCTAATTGTAAATGGTTTCCCATCATTTTTTCCTTTGAGTTTCTTGCGTTCAAACTCGGCAAATAGTAACGGCCAGCCAAAAGGCAAGAAAAAAGGGAAGAGTTTCATTTTCTTACCGAAATTTTTGAAGAAACTTTTCCATTGGTAAGGCTTCTGTCCGTATTCGGCAACGGCTTGGTCAATCTCTGCTTGCATAGCTATACGGATTTTCTCGTTAAGCTCATGGAGTTCTTGCAGTGTGATTTCCTCAAAAGGCTTATTAATCATTTTGTAGGGGCTAATTCTCTTCCCCAACACGTAGGTTAGGCGTGCAGGCAAGGCATAGTAAAATAGCCAAGGCTGCACTAAAATTAGCAGGGTATGGAAAGCAATGGGTAAAAACGGGATACCTATTTTGCTCACGAGCTTATTCAGCCACTCGGCTTTGTATGAGTATGGATTGACAAACTCACCGTTGATGGTATAAAACGGAATGACATCTGTTTTATGTTTTAAACTCATTCGGAGGTACGAGGTGGCAAAGCGTTGTAATTGATACCGGTTGTTAAACCCTTTGCCTATACCGGGGACTCCCTCAGGATAAATCAGAATGTTGTATTCGTGTTGGCGCATCATCGTTTCGAAGTTGAGAGATGAAGCATCGATTGCACCGACTGTTTTCCAAATATTCGGAATCATGAAAGGGTTCATCAGTACAGTTTGTGTAAGCATCGGAGCGATGAGCGGGCGTACGGCATTAGGACCATAGTTCTCTCGCTTAAAAAAGCGTGAAGCGAAAATCATCCCATCCCATGGAAATGCCATCCCTGAATGATTGCTAATGACAATGAGCGGCTTTTCGGGGATATTTCGCTCAGGGAAATGATCGAACCCTACAAACTTCGAGCGGAAGTAGTTGTCGTCTAAAATGTCGAACATGTGGTTAATCTCGTAGACTAAATCTTTCCGAAAGTACTCATACAGGATGGATTCATTCGCTTTTACACGTTCATCTTCTTGGGGGTCGGATAGTTCGCCTAGCGTTGCAGTAGGATTTTGCATTTTTGGAGCTCGCATAGCATAAAAGGATTTCCGTTATTTATTCAATGCACACAGGAATAAATATAGGAGGATTCTCCCATTAATGCATAGCCTTGGTGAATTGCTTATCCAATTTGGATGGCTTCGCCCAAAAACCGAGGTTGCGTTCCTAAGATGTAGAGGTCGAGAAGTGCCTTTACGCGCGCTAGTATTTCGCGCATGGCAACTTTAGTATTCTGTTTCACATCTTTAGCGTTGTAGCCAACCGCATTGATTCCCAGCGCTCTTGAGATGAAAATTGCGCGTTTGTTATGGAATCCTTGAGAAATGATAGTAATATCAGACTGACCGAAAATTTCTTTACAGCGAATCACGGAATCGAGCGTACGGAAACCGGCAAAATCGAGGTAAATAGCTTCTTGCGGAACGCCGCGGGCAAGCAGTGCTTGTTGCATATCGCGGGGTTCATTGTAGTATTTCGAACCATTATCACCACTTACCAAAATATATTTCACTTTACCGGCTTTATACAGTTGTACTGCAGCATCAATACGATGATAGAAGTAGGGGTTAGGGGCACCGCTACGCAAACGTTTACTGGTACCCAGTAGTAATCCTACCTTTTTGTCAGGCAGTTGCTCCACTTCTTGAAAAGTATATTTGTGTGATAGCGTTTCGATTGCCCAATAACTAGCAGTAAGGGCAATGCATCCGGCAATGAAGGCAAATCCTATCAGTTTCTTTACCTTTTGCGAGGGTAATTTTTTGAGGAGTTTCACAGACTATTTGGTGATGAGTAAACAGTGGCTAGTGGGAGAATTTGTTTGGTTTATTGTAGATGATAGTGTGTAGTTATTATAGCGGTAAATTTCCTTTACATTCATTAGCAAAAATCTTGCGATTACGTATCTTTCATCAAAAAGTTTTACAAAAAAGTGCTGTTTAAAAATTTATCATGCTCTCTGCGTAGTTCAGCTTTTAAAATATAGCTTACGTAGAATATTATGAGATACTAAGCGCAAGTTCAAGCTGTTGAGAGGTCTCTCAGGTATACAAGTAAAAAAACTGAAATCGTGTAAGAGTTTCTGTAGAATTGTATCCTCGAAACTAATTGATTTGGAAAAGTTAGGTTCTGGCAAATCCTTGAAAAAACTTGAAGGAAATCCTCAAATCACATAAATCTTAGCATATAATTGATGATAAGTGGACCATAGCAAAGGGCTTAAACCAACAAAGCCTTCAGCAGTTATGCCGAAGGCTTTGTTAAAAGCTAAGTACTAATTTTTATTGTAAAGCAGCTAGATATTTCTTAGCATCGTTTGCTTCGGCTTCATTTTTATACTCATCGATAATTTGCTGATATACTGAAGCTGCTTTTTCTGGGTTACCGGCTTGTTCGTGTGCTAAAGCAAGTTTTAAGAGGTATATCGGCGTAAATTGAGGATTTGGATAATGTTTCGAAGCTTTTTGATAGAAATTTACTGCTGAAGCATAATCTTCTTTTTCCATATATGCATCGCCTGTGAGGCAATACGCGCGTGCTTGCACAAGGTAGTCTGAAGAGCTGAATCCTTTTAAATGCTCAATGGCAGCCTCAAAGTCTCCTTGCTGTAAGGCAGTAGCACCTGCGTAGAAGTTCGCTAGATTACCCGCATCGGTAAGGTTATACTCTTCTGCGATAGCTACAAACCCATCCGTATAGTTCCCATCGCCTTGCATTGCTTGCGATAAGGAGTCTTTCTCAAAATAAAATACTGCTGGAAATAGTTGTTCTTGTGCTTCTCTATTTTGGTTATCTACCATCCAACGGTAGAAAAACAAACCACCAATTACCAATACCACTACGGTGAAAACTCCCGTAAGCACATTTTTATTTTTATTGACAAACTCTTGCGATTTGCTTAAACGCTCTTGCAGGGCTTCAGGGCTTTCGAATACTTCGGTTGAGCCTTCTACCTGAGATTGTTGAGCTTGTTGCTCCTTATTCTTTTTAGTTTTCGTCTTTGCCATATCATCAAAATTTTGAGGGTGCAAAGTTAAAGAAATTAATTTGGATTACACACGCCTT
Organism: uncultured Roseobacteraceae bacterium; assembly: GCA_964394585.1. Classification (GTDB taxonomy): domain Bacteria; phylum Bacteroidota; class Bacteroidia; order Cytophagales; family Flammeovirgaceae; genus CAYUJH01. The sequence goes on along the minus strand of CAYMYI010000015.1, from coordinate 19,286 downwards.
ACAAAAACCATTTTTCCGATAAAAAGAAAAACCTCACCCTATGTAAAGTAGAATGAGGTTACCAGCGTATGGATATGCTGCTATGTGCGATTAATCTTCAATGTATGGGTAGTCTTTCTGCATGTAGACATCTTCGTAGGCTTCGGAAGGATCGGGGTAAGGCGATTCTTCGGCGAATTTCACAGAATCGGCCACCTGCGTTTTTACTTTTTTATCGATTTCTTTCAGCTCTTCTTCGGTAGCATACTCTAGTTCTAAGATTTTAGCTTTCACCTGTTCGATAGGGTCGGCGGCTTTGTAAGCAGCAAGTTCTTCTTTTGTACGGTATTTGGCAGGATCTGACATGGAATGCCCTTTGTAGCGGTACGTCCGAAATTCGAGCAGTGAAGGCCCTTCTCCTTTACGAGCTCTTTCAGCAGCAGCAGCAACGGCATTGTGGACTGCTTCCACACTCATGGCATCTACTGGCTCTGAGGGCATATCGTAGGCTAACCCTAATTTATATAAATCGGTAACGTTAGAGGTTCTCTTTACAGATGTTCCCATGGCATATCCGTTGTTTTCAATCGCAAAAATTACGGGTAGCTTCCAAGTCATTGCCATATTGAGTGCTTCGTGAAAAGCTCCCTGGCGAACAGCTCCATCGCCCATGTAACAGATACAAACGTTATCCGTTTTATTGTATTTTTCAGCGAAGGCAATGCCTGCTCCTAGCGGAACTTGTCCGCCTACAATACCATGCCCCCCCATAAAGTTTACTTCTTTATCGAACATGTGCATAGAACCTCCTTTCCCGCGCGAACAGCCGGTTGCTTTTCCATAAAGCTCTGCCATTACAGCATTAGGACTGGTGCCTAAGGCTAGCGGCTGACCGTGGTCGCGGTAGGCGGTAATCCACTTATCATCTTTGCGGAGTGCAGTTACAGCACCGGTAGCACAAGCTTCTTGCCCGATGTACAAGTGGCAAAAGCCACGGATTTTTTGTTGACCATATAGCTGCCCTGCCTTTTCTTCAAAACGGCGGAGCAAAAGCATATTTTCGTACCAGAACAAGTACGTTTCTTTCGAAAATGTGTTGGTTTCCTTTTCTTGTGTCACCATGTATATCCGTAATTTAAAAATGAGTGTATATCGTTCAAACTATTGCAGTAAGGGCGAAGTTATCATTTCGCTAAAAAAATCTGCTTTTAGTTATTTCAAAGATAGGAAAAAGCCCTCAATACACCCGCCTCCCTTTTGGGCAAAATCGAACAGTATCCTTTTTTTCATGGCGTTAATTGTTAATTTAGTTCGTCTTAAATCAAAAAGGGACGCACACGAAATCCCGCTTTTTTAATATCATATCTTAGCAAAAAACTTTATGGACACTGGTAAAAAACAGGAACAACTTGCCTTATTAAAAGAAAATAATGCAAAAGCAGAATTGGGCGGCGGTGAAGCACGGATTGCATCGCAACATAAAAAAGGGAAACTCACAGCACGCGAACGAATTGAGCTTCTGCTCGATAAAGATACGTTCCAAGAAGTGGGGAAGTTTGTACGCCACCGTTGTACCGATTTCGGTATGGAAAACGAGTGGTATTTGGGCGATGGTGTTGTAACCGGCTATGGTACTATTCACGGGAGGTTAGTGTATGTTTTCTCGCAAGATTTTACCGTGTTTGGGGGTTCACTTTCTGAGTCGCACGCCGAGAAAATTTGTAAAATCATGGATTTAGCCATGAAAAACGGGGCACCTGTTATTGGCTTGAACGATTCGGGGGGAGCGCGTATCCAAGAAGGTGTAAAATCGCTTGGAGGCTACGCCGATATTTTCTATCGAAATACACTTGCATCGGGTGTAGTTCCGCAGATCTCGGCGATTATGGGCCCTTGTGCCGGGGGGGCGGTGTACTCGCCTGCCATTACCGATTTCATCTTAATGGTAGAAAATACTTCGTACATGTTTGTAACTGGCCCTAACGTGGTGAAAACTGTAACGCACGAAGAAGTAACGGCTGAAGATTTAGGCGGAGCGAGTGCCCACGGCACTAAAAGTGGTGTAACTCATTTTTCGAGTGCCAACGAGGCAGTTTGTATCGAAGATATTAAGCGATTGTTGAGCTACATTCCGCAAAATTGCGAAGAAGATGCCCCTAAATATCCATACGAACCTGCCGACGAGTTGCGCCCGAAGCTCAATGAAATTGTACCAGAAAACCCCAATCAGCCATATGATATGCGCGAAGTGATTGATCAAATTGCCGATGCGGGTTCGTTCATGGAAGTACATAAAGATTTTGCAGAAAATATTGTGGTGGGCTTCGCGCGTATAGCCGGCCGCTCAATCGGGATTGTGGGCAACCAGCCTGCCGTACTTGCCGGGGTACTCGATAACAACTCTAGCAACAAAGCGGCGCGTTTTGTTCGCTTTTGCGATGCGTTCAACGTGCCATTGCTTGTGTTGGTGGATGTCCCTGGCTTTTTGCCAGGTACCGATCAAGAGTGGAACGGTATTATAAAAAACGGGGCAAAACTGCTCTATGCCTTCTGCGAAGCAACGGTACCTCGCGTAACAGTAATTACCCGCAAGGCATACGGGGGTGCCTACGATGTGATGAACTCTAAGCATATTGGTGCCGACCTGAACTTTGCATGGCCGTCTGCCGAAATTGCGGTAATGGGTGCGCAGGGTGCTTCGGAAATTATCTTCCGTAAGGAAATTCAGAGTGCTGAAGACCCAGCTGCGAAACTGCAAGAAAAAGTAGAAGAATACACCGAGAAGTTTGCCAACCCATACCGTGCAGCCTATCGCGGATTCATCGACGAGGTCATCATCCCTGAGAATACACGAAAGAAGCTTATTTCTGCCTTTGATATGTTGGAGAATAAAGTGGATACGCTTCCGAAAAAGAAACACGGAAATCTTCCTTTATAAATACTTCATGATTGAACGTAACCCAAAGGTTTTGCTACCTCCTTTGGGTTCTTTTTATTGTTTTCTGTTTAACCGCTTTTATAGACTATGCATAATTGCCTTATCATTGACGAGTCGCACGATTCCATTGTGCCTTTGCTAAGCGAAATTGGAGTAGAAGCCCACTATCGCCCCGACATTACCGAAGAAGAAGTACACCAAATTATCCATGAATACGAAGGCATGATTGTTCGGAGTAAAATGTACTTAGGTGCTGATCTTTTTGCCAAAGCGAACCGCCTACGCTACATTGCTCGTGCCGGGGCGGGCATCGATCAAATTGATGAAGATGCGGCAGCAAATCATAAAATTGCCTTGTTCAACGCCCCGGAAGGCAACCGCGATGCTGTAGGCGAGCAAGCCGTGGGGATGATTCTGTGCTTGCTCAACAAAATCCATACGGCTGACCGCGAGGTGCGCCAGAAAATATGGCGAAGAGAAGAAAACCGAGGATATGAACTAGGGGAGATGACCGTTGGCATTGTAGGCTATGGCAACATGGGAAAGGCTTTTGCCAAACGTCTTTCCGGATTTGGTTGTACGGTGCTTGCCTATGATAAATTCAAGAAAAATTACGGCGATACCTTTGCCAAAGAAGTTCCTCTAGAAACGCTTTTTGCCGAAACGGATGTTTTGAGTTTTCATATCCCCCTTAACCAAGAAAATCAATATTTAGCCAATACAGCCTTTTTCCAACAATTTCATAAAAACATTTATCTTATCAATACGGCGCGTGGCAAAGTGGTGCCTTTGCGTGCAGTAGTTGAAGGGCTCCAAAGCGGCAAACTTCGTGGTGCGGCACTCGATGTTTTAGAGAATGAAAAGCTGGAAACGATGTCGGCAGAGCAAGCCACTTACTTTGAGTTTCTTACTCAATCAGCCCAAGTGTTGTTTACCCCCCATGTTGCCGGATGGACGTTCGAGTCGTACCGAAAAATTAATGAGGCTATGGTTGCTAAAATTGCCGCCTTCCTACAAGCAAACCCTATTGAATAAATGAAATAACGTGTTCAAAAAATTGTTCTTCAGTTTTGTTACGCAAGAAATACACTTTCATATTCAATACATCATCATAGTAATGTTTTCTTGAAGAACCCAGTAACAACACTAAGCGCGATTCACCCGACTTCCATCGCCCTTGTTTGTATAATTCCATCTCTTCGAGTAACATACTTCGATAGTGTGCTCCCAGTTTCATGGCTGAGAATGGGAATAACATGCCCTCTTTTTCAATAAAGTCAACATCTTGGTTCATAAAGTTCACTACTTCTTGTGCCCACGCCCTTCTTTTTTCTTGTTCGCGGTAGGCATATACGCCTTGGCGGTCGAGGTCGTAGATTATTTGTAGACGTTCAGCACCCAACGTATTAGCTAACTTAGGGTGCGCACGTACCCATTGGTACACATCGTCAGAATTTTGATTTCGCAGGCGAACAAATACCGTATCGAGTTGCATAGGGTTTCCGGTTTTTTTTTGTGCAAATGCTTGTTGCAACGAATCTATCCGAGCATTCCATTGTAGGAGTTGCATATGCCATACTTGGCTATTCTGTAGTTGCTCGTGGTACGAGCTATCGTGCAACAGATGGTTGTATCGCCCGGCGAGTAAGGCATTGGCAGTGTAGTTTGTGGGAAATTGAGCCTTACTCACTTCGGCTATCAGACAAAGTACCCCTATAAGGGCAAGCATCGTTTTGTTCGGCTTCATGATGGATTAAGGAATACATGACTCAAAAGAAATTACTTTTTTTAAAGTGTTGAACCTTACATTTCAACCTAAACTTTGTATAAGGTATATAGAAGAAATACTAATTTTAAAGCTGTTTTAATAAATCTATTCATAAAAAACCACATACAAAATCTCATGCATAAATATTGGGTACTTTCAGTCCTTTTGCTATTGAGTGGGTTTTCGGCCACTGCACAAAAGGATGCCAGCTTACTAGCCAACTCCGAATATCAAAATATAGAGTATGTTCCCGGGCGCTTGCTTGTGAAACTCAAACCACAGTTTCGCACCATCTTGCAGGGGTCGGCAAAGCGCTCTGCTCGTGTGCAGAAAACCTTTCAAAAATTGAAGTTGCGCTCACAGCAGATGTACCATGCCCCGTACATCCGCAAGCATCGCCAACGTGCACATAATCCTTCGGGGGTCGATGTGTCGTTATTCTACCAAATTGAGTACGACCGCAATCTGTCACTCGAAGAGGCTATTCGAGAAATGAAAGCATTGGGCGTTTTTCAGTATGTAGAACCCGATGTAAAGTATCGGTTCCATTACCAGCCGTCTGATTCGCTATTGGCAGATCAATATTATTTAGAAAGTGTAAAAGCCTTTGAAGCCTGGGATATCACCCAAGGCAACGAAGACATTCTTATTGGCATTGTAGATGCCGGTACGCACCTTAACCACCCCGATTTGGTGAATATTCTTTATAAAAATGAGGCGGAAATTGCGGGCAACGGAATAGACGACGACGAAAATGGCTATATCGACGATGTGCAAGGGTGGGACTTTGCCGGTTCGGATACGCTACGTCCTCGGGAAGATAACAACCCTCAAATTTTTGTAGGAGGCTTCAATGCGCATGGCACATGGGTAGCCGGTGCTGCTGCCGCTCAAGCAGATAACGAGATTGGTATTGCAGGGATTAGTTTCCGTTCAAAAATCTTGACAACAAAACATACGTTTGATAACCAACGCGAAGACGACTCAGGAGTCTACAACCCCTATGCCGGGGTGATTTACCTTACCGAAAACCGCGTAGATGTGATGAACCTCTCGTGGGGTGGTTTTTTCCGTAGCGATATTGCCGAAGAGATTGTAAATGTAGCAGCACTCGACGAAGATATTGTGGTGGTTGCAGCGGCGGGTAATGCCGGAGGTTTTAGACCTGAATACCCTGCTAGTTATGAGAATGTAGTCTCTGTTGCGGCAATCGATCGAAATGATAACCGTGCTAGCTTTTCTTCGCAAGGGGCGCAAATTTCGATTGCAGCCCCCGGTGTGGGCATTCTTACCACCGGCTTCGATGAGCCTTACGAGGCACTTAACGGGACTTCGTTTGCCTCGCCAATTGTAGCCGGGGCTGCAGCCTTGCTTCGTAACCAATTCCCTAATTTCTCAGCTAAACAAATTGCCAAGCAACTGCGGGTAACGGCCGACCCTTCTTTATACGAAATCAATAATATCAATCCTAGAACTATCGGGAGTGGAAAGCTCGATATACAAGCGGCACTTTCTGCCCAGAAACCCGGACTTGAGTTTGAGAACATTCGGATTGTGAACACGCGCGGCAGCACTAATTTACAAGCAGGTGATACCGTATTGGTAACAGGCGATTTTACCAACTACTTATTTCAATCGAGCCCGCAACTACGCGCCGAGCTTTTTTTGGGCAGCCCGTTTGTTACTGTACTCAACAACTCGTTTCCCCTAGGCCCGATGGAACCCGGGCAAACCATCAGCAATGCACAAGAACCCTTTATGTTACAAGTTTCTGAGTTTGCACTCGAAGATTTAGCGCTACAAATGCGCATTGAGTTTTCCGACACCAATTATGAAGACTATCAAATCATTAACCTGACTGTCAATCCTTCTATCATTAACATTGAAAGAAATTTGGTGACAACTTCATTGCCCAATAATGGCAGATTTGGCTTTAAAGATTTCCCTGCCAACAACGGGCTTGGGTTTATTTATCAAGAAATTAGTTTATTGTTTGAAATGGGCTTGATGATGGGAACCTCACCGGTAGATTTATCCACTACCGTACGCGCAGATACTTCCATTACAGGGCAGGGGCTCATCCACGATCATTTCACAAGTATTCAGACCCTTGTTACCAAAGAACCCGGCGAACGCTCCGTATTCGAAGTGTCCGGTAAGTTAGATAATACTACGGCGAACAATGTGCCTTCTAAGCTTGAGATCGACTACCGCTCGTTGGTGTTTGCCGACGACCCACACGACCAATACGTCATCATGGAATATGATATTAAAAATGTGGGAGAAAATAATATCGAAGAGTTTTTTGTAGGGCTATATGCCGATTGGGATATTGGTAGTCGCGATTCTGCCGATTGGAACCAAGAGTACCGTCTTGGGTACATCTTTAATACGAACTTTTCTGATACCATTTTCGCCGGAATTCAAGTGCTTACCGGCGAGCCTAATTATTACCCCATCAACAACAATCAGGATGCGGAAGGCAGTCCTTTTGGAGTGTATGATGGATTCCTAAACGGTGAGAAATTCACGAGTCTATCGAGCGGCACGAGCGTACTCACCCATGCAAACATGCCTGAAGGCGAAGTGAATGATATGAGCCACACGGTAGGCTCTGGCCCATACAATATTGCAACAGGCGAAGCTGTTCGCGTGGCGTTTGCCATCCACGCAGGCGATGACCTCGCAGATATTTTGCGCTCTGCCCAAGCCGCCGACGAAATGTACAACCAAACGTTTCAATTCGCTAAGCCTTCGTTGAGTTTTACCCCTTCGTGTATTGGCGAGTCGGTAGAGGTAACCGCTTCTGGCGGAAGCGAATACCGCTGGTATAGCGATCCCTTCGGAGGAGAACCATTTTTTGAAGGAGATCGGTATACTACCACTCCTCTCACTGACGACACCGTATTGTATGTTGCCCAAGTAGTGAATGGGGTAGAAAGTTTACGAGAGCCTGCTAATGTGCGTATGCGTGCCAACCCAGCTCTTACCATTTCGGGGCGTACACGCTTGTGTGCAGGGGATACTACTTTCTTGACAGCCCGCTTAGCTGATGCATACCTTTGGAGTAACGGTGCAACTACACGCACGATTGCCGTAACCGAATCGGGCAATTACTCGGTTACCGTAACCGATAACACCCTCGGCTGTAGCAATACTTCCGAGGTGGTGCCAATTATTGTAGATGAGCTGCCTACGGCGGCGTTTCAAATTGCGTTTGACTCTGTAGACATTCGCCAAAATACACCCATCCAATTTACCGATTTGAGTACCAATGCCGTAGCCTGGGAGTGGAACTTTGGGAATGGACAAACTAGCCGCAATCAAAACCCTAGTGTTTTATTCGAGAATCTTGGCGATTATACCATTACACTTAAAGCGACTTCGGCGAGTGGATGTACTGCAAGCGCAGTGGGGACCTTCCGCCTTACTTCGCTAGATGAAGAATCCCTCTTGCCAGGCGTATCGGTATTCCCGAACCCTAATGACGGTACGTTTGAGTTTGAAATTGAAAACGAAGAAATGGGAACGTTGCAGTTAGAAATTGCCACAGTAGAGGGCAAGGTTGTGCGGCGTGTAGAACGCATCAAAACGGCGAACCGTCTTACCCATCGGTTTAATTTGAGCGAGTTCCCTGCAGGCATGTACATTTTGCGGGCACAACAGGGCAGTCGCTTCAGCGTTAAGCGCATTGTGAAAGAATAATTTTGTAAAGAGATAACCTAAAAAAGCCTTTCCATTTATTTGGAAAGGCTTTCTTTATAAATCGAATTGCTTTTGGGAAAATCGAGTGTACGACAATGCCACTGCAGTTGCCTACGCCGTTGGGATTAACCATGTAACGCGTTTTGCGCAATTATATGAAGAGCGTTTTGGTAAAAAGCCTAAAGCGTATTTTTAACGAAAAACAGGAACTACCGAGTTTTTTATTTCTAAGTACCAAGGAGATGCTATTCATTATTCTTTGCGTGTTGCGCGAAGATGAAAGATTGTTTGAGTAACGAAAAAACTTGAATAAAATAGCTGTTTTTGTTCGGTGTTTTTTACCTGATTACCACTCCTGAGAGCAAGTTCCCATTTTAATAACAATGTGTATGAAATGTTTTTTTTAGGGAAAGCTTTCATTACAGTCTTTAAAGGCAAGTTCCCATTTTGTTTTGTGATAACTTTTGAAATTTTTCAGTAAAAAATCAAATGTGATCACGAGTTTGCTCAAGAGTTATCATTTCTTTTTAAAACACAGGTTATCTCTGGTATTCGCCGATATTCAGGAATCCTAAGGGAGTTTGCACTGATTTCTTACTTTGTTGTGAAATTTTGAGAAGGGCAGCCGCAAAAGGTATAGTTTTGCCAAAAATCAACGTTACAACTCACAAAGAATCTATCGTTCATCTACTAAAAAATTCTATTATTCGTGAAAACGTTTGTATTCGTTTGTTGGCTTTGTGTAGTAGTTGTATGTGCAAGCAAGGATGCCCAAGCTGTTGCATTTCAAGAAACTGCCCAAGAAGTTTCGCAGAACCCCCTAACGGTGGCATGGTGGGAGCAGCTCCCTGCGGTTTGGCAACAAGTTTTTGCCAGCAATGTAGGGGTTACCCCCGAAGCAGTAAGCCAAGCCGATTTAGATAGTTTATACCGCTTGAGTGCTTTAAATGCCGCCCAAGCCCCTATTACAGATTTAACGCCGCTTACTTCGCTTACTAACCTGACTAAAATTAACCTGATTGGGACTAAAATTACCAACCTGGCCCCTTTGGCAAAACTTCCGAACCTCGAAAAAGTAAATTGCACATTTAGCGAAGTTTCGCGCGAAGATTTGGATGCCTTTCGTAAGAAGAACCCCGCTATAACCCTTTACCCCGTTTTGTACGAAGATTGGTGGGAAGCCCTTGACGACCAATGGAAACATGTGTTTCGGGTAACAGTTCGGATGAGTTCCGAAGAACCTACTCTGATGGATTTGAACCGTATCTACGATTTGCAAAAAATTGTATGTACCGGTAGAGGAATCAACGAGTTTGGCATCACTGATTTAAAGCCCATTGCCTCGTTACCCAATGTGAAGCTGTTGTACATTACCGGCTCCTTGGTGAGTTCGTTAGAGCCCTTGCGCAACCATACGGAAATGCGTATTCTGCACTGTGCCGACACCAAAATTAAAACCTTAGAGCCGCTTCGGAACATGACCAAACTCGAAAATCTCGATTTCTCGTTCACAAAAGTGGATAGCCTAGCGCCGTTGGTGAACATGAAAAATATGCAAAGACTCACCTTTTACGAAACTAAAGTGAGCGATTTATCGGTACTGCAGCATTTTAAAAACCTAGAAGAACTTCATTGTTCCGATACGAAAATCGATAGCATTGGGGTGGTGGCAAACCTTACGAAGTTAGAAGTGCTCGACTGTGCCAATACTAAAATTACCACACTTGAGCCGATTGAAGGGCTTACGCGTTTGCAAACACTCAAAATTTACAACACAAAAATCACCGATTTAAGCCCCTTGAAAAACCTGCGTCGCTTAACAGAACTTAGCCTTTCGGGTTTAAAAATTGAGTCGTTAGAACCGCTCCGTGCCCTTACCAACTTGCAAGAATTGAACATCTCGCGTACACATGTGAAAGATTTATCGCCATTGCAGCCACTCAAAAAGTTGCAATCGCTTGATATTTCTGGCACACCGGTAAAATCGATAGAACCTCTTCAGCAATTATTTGCGCTAAATTCTATCTGGCTTTCGTACACCAATGTGAGTACGATTCAACCGCTCATGTCGCTGCGTAGGCTTTCGTTAGTCGACCTGCAAGAAAGCAACGTGCCCGAAGAGGAAATACAGAAATTCAGGCAGTTGCGCCCGAAATGCCAGGTAAACTGAAGAAATCTGTATGGGGTTTAAGAGCGCGAGGTGAAATAGGCTTTCAATTTCCGCTGCTACTTTGTATCTAGTGTACCGATGAGCGAAGGCTTACGATGAAGTTTCCCTATTATTATTGGTAAAACGAACGGATATGGAACAAGAACTTATAGTACAGATTGCAAGCTTGCGTAAGGCGTTGTCGCAATTGCGAGAAGATACAGCCAGCGTACAAAAGGCATGGATGGATATTTACCTCAAGGCTGAAAACACAGAAGCGCTGCCTCCGCATCGGAATACCCTTACCGATACGCTTGCCAGTGTAGAACGCATTGCCGATGCACAAGAAGCACAGCTGGATTCGTTAGAACAGCAGGCAGAATCAATCTACGTATCTCCCGGAGCTACGGATGAAACACCTGAACAGCTACTCGAACGGATGAAAGCGAAAACCCAAGCTGGCGATAAGCTAGACTCACTAAACAGCGCGCTCCAAGAAGTGGAAACGGCTATTGGTAGTGCTATGAAACAAGTACAGGAAGTACATAAAGAAGTAGTGCAAAGCAATGCATCGCAGGAATTGGCAGCCCTAAAAGCTAAACTCGGAGTGGGGAAGAAGAAGCTGAGCGAGTGAATGTACATCGCCCAATGCTTACTGGGTTACTCGCCAAAATAGCGCACAAAGTTGTTACGCGTTTCGTGCAGTTCTAAGCAGTGCAGGTGTGCGTTGGGGGCTGCTTTGGCAAGTTCTCGCTCCAAAATTTTCCAAAATTCAACCACAAGGTTTTCGCAGCTCGTCATTTTACCCCGCATGAAATCTACATCGAGGTTTAAGTTTTTATGATCTACCTTGTTGGTAATATGCTCTTTGATGATTTTACTGAGCAATTTCATGTCAATCACAAAACCGGTATCGGGGTTAGGTTCCCCTTTTACCGTAACAATGAGCTCGAAATTATGCCCATGCCAATTTTCATTGGCACAAGGACCAAAAACAGCTTCATTCTGTTCTTTGCTCCAAGCAGGGTTATATAATTTGTGCGCCGCATTGAAATGTTCTTTACGGCAAACGTGTACCATCATAATACCATAGGTTTTGGTTGAAAAACAACCGCTAAGAATTTTTGTATAGCTTGTTATAGCCCCCTTACAAGTTTCTTCGTAAGAACGGAGCGCAAAATTACAAATTAGAAATAATTATACGTAGCTGCTAAGTAAGATTGTACATAGTCGGTAACCCCTTCTTCTAAGGAGGTAAACGGTTGGGCATACCCAATATTTTTAAGCTTTTGCATGTTTGCCTCAGTGAAATATTGGTATTTATCGCGGATATCGGCGGGGGTATCAATAAACGAGATGTTTTCTTTCACGTTCAAGGCGCGAAATGTACTGCGTGTAAGGTCGAGGAAGGTACGGGCTTGCCCTGTGCCTAAGTTGTAAATCCCTGAATTTTTACGGTGGTGCATCAAGAAATACAACACCGCAACGACATCTTTTACATAAATGAAATCGCGTTGTTGTTCGCCATCGTTGAAGTCGGGGTGGTGCGAGCGAAATAGCTTCATCTCCCCGGTTTTTTGAATTTGATGAAATGCATGAAAAATGACGGATGCCATGCGCCCTTTGTGGTATTCATTAGGGCCATACACATTAAAAAATTTGAGCCCAGCCCAAAAGAACGGTTGTTCGGCTTGTTGCAGCACCCATTCGTCAAACTGTTGCTTCGATTCCCCATACGGATTGAGCGGTTTTAATAAGGGCAGGGTTGCTTGGTTGTCGTCGTACCCATGCTCGCCAAGCCCGTAAGTTGCCGCCGAAGAGGCATAGACCAACGGTAGCTGATATTTGCAACAGGCATTCCACATTTGCTGTGAGTAATGTAGGTTTAGTTCATTAAAAATGCTAGTATCAAACTCGGCAGTATCGGTACGTGCCCCAATGTGAAAGATAAACTCCACTGTTGCTTCGTTTTTGGCGAGCCAATCGAAAAACTGCATTCTTTCTACACGAGCACGTATTTTTTTGCCGGCTAGGTTGGCTTCTTTATCGGGGCGGGAAAAATCGTCAACCGCTACGATTTCATTAAAATTATGGGCGTTCAAATGCCCGATTAGGCAGCTTCCTATAAAGCCAGCAGCTCCGGTTACAACAATCATGGTTAGGTATCTTAAAGGGTAAATTCGTCAAAATATGTTACAAAACTACGTTTTTTGGTCATAGAACTGATAAGTTGGTATAGTTTTCCCACGTAGCAGTCTAGTGAAATTAAACTGTTTTCCTATGCTATTATCGGTGTTACATAATTTAGAAGAGCTAGAGTTTTTACTTACGCTCGTACTCATCGTATTTACCTCCTCGCTTCCTTTGGTGTTAATGCTCCGCCAAGAAATGGGTAAAACAATGCGCCAAATACGCTTTTGGTTGCGTGCCGAACGTCGGAGTCTACACCTCCTACTAGGGGCACTACTAGCCGTAAACTTAGTAGGCTGGTTGCTATTCCGTTAAACTTTAAAAGCCTCCATAAGAAACTCTACCCAATTTGCTGAACTGCTTTCTAACAAATCGTTGTCAATCAGATTTACTAATTTGTAGGCATTGATACAAGCAGTTATTTCCATGGCGTTCAGAGAAAATTACTTAAAAGCATGGTTTTTCATTGGCGTTTTATGTGCGCATTCGCTGAGTGCTATTGGGCAACTCTCTATGGAGTTTGCTAGGCAAGCCGATACACAACCCGCAGAGATCGCTCGGCAAATTGAACGAGAATTGGTAGCTGCCGATGATCCAGTGCTGCAAAATAAGGTTTTGTGGGATGCCTACGACGTACTATCAGAAGAAACGTCTTACCGCACGACTCATCAAGTGTTTCAGCAGCTTATTGGAGAACTCAACGGAGATTTCGACCCGTTAAAATCAGAAATATACCTGGTGTTAGGCAGTAATTTGGTGGAAAATAGCGAGGTGGTAGACTACCTAAAGCTCGAACAGTATATTCGGCAAGCGGTGGCATTGCGTGAAGATATGCCTGAATGCGACTTGATTCGCTTCAAGTTTGAAGGGCCCATGTTGTACGTAAAAGCGCCCAATCCTAATTATGAAGCAGCGCGAATTTTAATAGAGCAACACATCGCTGAGGCAGAAACCTTGGAGTGCCACGAGCCTATCCTTTTTGGCATGATCTTACTTGCCGAACGTATTTACGAGCACCAAGGGCTGATGGTGAAATCGTTGCAAATAAAACGAAATGCCCTTGCACTTGCCGATTCTTTGCAGGTAGATGACCGCTTGAAGGCTTTTGTAAATGTGAAATTAGGGCATTTATACAGTTATATGGAGAACTACCGAGCAGCAATTACCCACTATACCATTGCAGAGAGGCTCTTTCAACATGCTTCGAAAAAAGACTTTAAGGTGGTCTCCAACATGAATAATATTGGCATTTGCTACACAAAACTTTCGGAACAGGAATCTGCCCTCAACGCTTTCGAAAAGGCACTGAGCTATGCAGAAACGTACGATTTAGAGCCATGGCGCCGCGAAGCGTGGCGAGGGATTATCAGCGGTAATATTGGCGATATGTATTTTTGGGAAGGCGACTACCAAAAGGCGATACCTCTTCTTGAAAAAGATATTGCATTATCTGCCGCGAATGGCGCCTTCCAAAGCCAAATGATATCGTTAAATCGGTTGGGAATCGGCTTGATACATACAGGCAAAGTAGCGCAAGGCAAAGCCATGTTAGACAGTGGAAGTTCCCTTTTTCAGTTACATGAAAGAGAGTTTTACCGTGCGGGCTTTCCCCTTAAACGATTAGAAGTTTGGCTCGATAATCTTCAGGGTAACATTGTGTACCATAGGTCTTTGGGAAAGTATCAAGAAGCCTTTCAACTGATGGAAACTTACAACCAAGTGAACGACTCGTTGCATACTATTAAGCGACAACAAAGTTTATCATGGGTAGACGCACAACTGCAGTTAGCTGCACAAGAGAAAGAAAATAAGGAACTACGGAGCGAAATCCGCCAACAAAACTACCTGTTGTACCTCGGTACTGGCATTATTGCCACATTAGTATTGACCATCGTGCTTGCGTGGAAATATTATCAATCGTTGCTCGAAGTCCGCAGTGCCACGAGCAAGCGTTTGAAAGCGGAGTTACGCGAACAGCAAGAAAAACAACGCCACAAAGACGCTGAAGAAAGTGCCCAGGCCGAAATTAAAGAACTCGAACGGCAACGCCTCGAAGAAGAGCTTGCCTTTAAACAGCGCGAACTAGCAACCTATACCCAGCGGTTGGTGGAAAAAAACTCTCTACTACACAAAATTGTAGATCAAATGGAGCAGCAGCCTCATAAAAATGAACTACAAGGGTTGGTAGAGTCTATTAAAAAAGAAATTGCCCAAGATGTGGATTGGGAACATTATAAACGGATCTTTGAAGAAGTACACCCCCATTTTTTTGAGCGATTGCAAAACGATTACCCCCAGCTTACCCAAAACGATTTGCGGTATGCAGCGTATGTGAAAATGGGGCTGAGTACCAAAGAAATTGCGACGATGATGAATGTAAACGCCGAAAGCTTGAAGAATACGCGTTATCGGATGCGCAAAAAAATATCCCTTCCTTCAGAGATGAAAATCAACGATTTTATTCTTAAATATTAATCTGTTATTTTTGAATATACTTTCCTATATCTGTCGACCTACCTGTATAACTATATAATTGAGCATGGAACCAATTTGAAGGGTTTTTGATGCTCTTGTCGACTTTTTTCGGGGCTGACTGCATACCCAAAAAGAATGTGTCGACCATTTCTATACCTTCAATTTCACCATTGAGGTAACCAAATCGCTAGTATTGCGAATACTATCACAGTTTAATCACTCAAAGAAAGCTTTATGAATCAATTGTACAACACAAAGTTGAGTTTACTTAACCTCCTTACTTTTTTCGCAAAAACGTACTCAAAGAAAAATCTGCTGCGTTATGCGATGCGTATAGCTGTATTGGGTTGTTTAAATATGCTGGTGCTACCTTTAGCACAGGCACAAACTCCCACAATCACTAGTTTTACCCCAAGTTCAGGTCAGGTAGGTAGCACCGTAACTATTAATGGTACCAACTTTGCTACGCCTGCTACCAACAACACGGTGTATTTTGGGGGAGTAAGAGCCAACATCACCGGAGGAACAGCAACGCAGCTAACGGTGGAGGTGCCTGCGGGGGCTGTTTACAATCCTGTAACGGTAGTTAATGATGCATCAAGGAGTGCATCTTCTATTAACTCTACTACTCCCTTTTTCAAAGTTACAGCTCCTACTGGAACGCTAACTGCGACTTCTTATAATTCTTCAACACATGAAGGTGCTTGGGATATTTCCTTAGCGTCAATGAACTCGAACACAGACAACTCACTGGATTTGGTACTAGCAAAAAATAATCAAAATGACGCATATATTCAGTTGCGTAATTTTGGAAATACAGGATATAACCCTTCATCCTCTTATGCAACAGGTGGTTTTGATGCCGAGGCAGTAGCAACTGGAGATATAGATGCTGATGGAGACTTAGACGTTGTAATGGGACATTACTCACCTACAGGACGTATCACTACTTTTTTGAATGATGGAAATAGTACACTTGGTTCCTCTACAGGTTGGGGTGCTACTGGCTATATACATGAAGTAAAAGTGGCAGATTTGAATGATGATGGATTGATGGATATAGTATCAGTTAGTGAGAGAACTACCAACGCTGTTACCATTTTATTTAGAAACGCTACCAATACAGGCTACCTCGCACCTATTTATATCAACGGGCCTCAAAATAGTTTCGGCGTAGATATCGGAGATTTTAACAAAGACGGTTGGGTAGATTTAGCAGTTTCTTCACTAAGCAACGGTTTAGTACAAGTATATTTAAGAAACGCCACTAATACAGGATATTTAGCACCAATCAACATCCCAGGCGGTTCTCAACCGTATGGAATAGCAGTTGCTGACTTTGATAACGACAATAATTTAGACATTGTGGCTTCTATGAAAGGAGCCAATAGCGTATATGTGATTCGAGGTAATGGTAATGGTACTTTTAATACACCTGAAATATACGGTGCAGGAGCTAATGATTTGCGTAGTGTAGCAGTCGGAGATATGAATGGTGACGGATTTGTAGATATTGTTACAGGCAGCTACTCTAGCGATAATATTCGTATTTTAATCAATAATGCGGGCACAAGTTTTAATGCACCTATTGTAATTGTTAGTGGAGTAGCTTTTCAAAACGTAGTTTTAGGAGATGTAAATGCAGACGGATATCCAGATATTGCTGGGGGTGTTGGTAGTGGTGGAGTAAGAGTGTATACTTTCATCCCCCCCACATACTACTCTCGCCAAAGTGGCAATTGGAACGACCCTGCCACATGGAGTAATACCGCTTGCGGTGGTACTGCAGGAACAGGCGTACCGTCGGCTGCTAACAATGTAGTGATTTGTGGAACCCACACCGTAACGTTAAATGCAGCTTCGGCGTGTAATGACTTAACCGTTCAAAATGGAAGTACCCTCAACCTTGCAGACCAAAGCTTAACCATTAATGGAAATACAACTGTAGCAGGGAATATGGGAGATAATGCTGTAGGAGGGACTACTGTTTTTCAAGGAACGCTTACAGTAGCTCCTACAGGAGCACTGACTGCAACGACCACTTCTGTAATGCGCTTTAACGATGATATCGTGAATGAGGGTGTGTTTAATATCAGCGCAAACAACCTTATATGGCATTTGGATGGTGCGGGCATGACCATCCAAAACCGAAGTACCACAAACCCTATGAGTTTTTCTGTCGGGGGAATCGGTTCGGGGAACATCAATGCGGATGTAACCATTTTGGATTTTGCTGGGGGAGAAAGCATTAATATGTTCCCAGGTGGCGGGGTAGATGTTGCGGCAAACGTTACCATAGATAATTACCTAGGCGATGTTGCCACAGGCAGTCCACATCTGTTCATTCGAGCAGTACCACTAGGAGCCAATGTGGTGATTAGAAACAGAACAGGCGCAGTGCTGCGCAATTTTCTATCGGGTACTTTTCCCACTGACCTTTCCTTGGATTTATCCGAACCCAATAACTTAGTGATTTACCCTTTTACAAATGGAGCCAATGTGCCTATTACCCCACATCAGCATGTTGAGTTTGATGGCGGAGGTGGAAATACGGCTGACTTGGTAGGGAACTTAATCGTCAATGGCGACTTGACCCTTACCTCGGGTATCCTCGATGCACAAACCCATGCTATCTCGCTCAGAGGCGATTGGACGAACAACAGCACATTTACCGCAGGAACGGGAACCGTTACATTCGATGGAACCGCTGCTCAATCAATCGGGGGGAGTAATACCACCACCTTTTACGGGCTTACGCTAGACAATACCAATAACATCACGCTTAATCAAAACACTACTGTTTCCAATGCGCTAACCCTTACCAATGGGCGCATTGTCCTAGGAGCTAATAACTTGACGTTTAATACTATATTAGGAGCGAATTCATCAAGGTACATTGTTACCAATGGTAGTGGTAGCTTGGTATATCCTGCTAGTGGTGCACAAGGTTTTCCAGTAGGTAGCTCTTCTGCTTACCAACCCGTTATCTTATCTAATGCGGTGGTTGGTGCTTCGGTGCGTTTTCGTACTCCTACCGCCACTGTACCTAATGGTGGTGTAGGTTCTTGGGAAATTAATAATGGAACTGCCGCTTCGGAGATTACCTTTCGTAATCCACAAGGCGGAGCGCTTATTCCGAGCGTTTCGAGTGTAGGAAGGTATAATGCAAGTTGGGGAACGCTTCCTACTACCTACCCGGTAGCGAATGATTATCGTACTACTTTTACATTTACAGGAACAGGAGAAGAGTTTGGGGTGTTCTCCACCCTCGACTACGAAATCACGACTACAGGCGGCGACCTTGTCATCACCGACCTGAGTGGCAACGGGGAAACCCTCACGATGTCTGAAAGTGGAACGGACATACGGTTTGAAAACGCAAACACGGCGGCGACTTATTCCATTAATGGCGGCCCTATTACCACCTTTGCCACACCTGCCGATATTCTATTGGCAAGTATTACCAACTCCATTACCATCAATGCCGAAGGAGGCGATGATATTATCAACATTGAGGCATTTACTTCTAACATTCCTTCGCTCACCATCAACGGCGGCATCGGGAATGATGTGGTGAATTTTAACGGCAATGTTACCCTGCTCAACAATGTCAATTTAGACATTGACTTGCAGAATGATAATGCGACACCAGGCACAGACCGGGTGGTGTTTGCAGGCGGGGTCAATGTCCTTTTGCAAGGCTCTGGAGCAGCTGTTATCCGTGCAAGCCAAGATGTGGTATTTAATAACTTGAGTAGGCTGCGTACTGTGGATGGGAACTTAACGATAGAAGCCAACTGGCAGGCTACCCCTACTTCGGGTAATTTTATAGGAGTTGATGTGAGCAATGCTGTGGTAGAGGCTACAGGAATGGGCAATGTAACGGTGAGAGGAAAAGGTGGAGATGACGGAGCAGGGAATCAACGTGGCGTGTCGGTATCTTCTGGAGGACGCATCAGCGGCGGAACTTCCGGAACGAGCACGATTGTAGAAGGTACGGGGGGGGCTTCTCCAGATAGCTTTAACCATGGCGTGTACGTGAACGGTACTAACTCACAAATCACCTCTTTGGGTGGAGCGGT
>CAYMYI010000014.1:32847-52313 GCA_964394585.1 uncultured Roseobacteraceae bacterium | reverse complement strand
ATACTAACAATAAAAGTAGAATTGTAACGCTCGAACTCAGCGCTATCGAAGCCGTAAAAATGCGCATTAGCGATCGTGCTGATTTTTACCAGGCGCAATGGGGACCATACCGCGAACAAATCGGTGCGTTTAAACTCCCTGCTGGCGATGGCCCTAAAGAGGTTTATGCGCAATTTATGGATTTGGCGGGGAATAGTTCCGAAGTGGTAAAAGACGAAATTATTTTAGATATGACGCCTCCACAAGGTGTGAGAATTGTAGTGGAGAAGGGAGAACAATATGCCCGTAGCAGCGAAGTAACTATCGATGTTGAAGCAGAGGGCGCTACGGAGATGATTTTCCAAATAGAACGAAAGTGGGTGCCGTTTTCAAAAAGTTATAAGCTATTAGTACCTGGCGGCGATGGCACGAAAGTAATAGCGGCACGTTTTCGCGATGCAGTGGGCAATGTGTCTACTACGGCCTCTGATCAAATCATTATTGATACCACTCCACCTCGCAATGGGATGGTTACCATTAATAAAGGCGGGCGCTACACCGACCAAACGCAAGTGAATATACAAATACTTGCCTCTGGGGCTTCTGAAATGATTATCAGTAATAACGAAGATTTTAAAGGATCAATTTGGGAGCCGTATCGTCCGGTAAAACCCAACTGGGGCATTGGAACCGAAGATGGAACAAAAACAGTATATGTTAAATTTCGCGATCAAGCAGGCAACGAGTCCGATGTATATACCGACGACATCCTTTTAGATTCTACGCCTCCTTCCAACCCGTTTATACGCATCAGCTACCCAGGAGCTACGTATGATAGCCTAGCCAAAGCGACTATTATTAGCGACGAAGCCAAAGTAGTGGACTTAAACATTAGTGCCGATGGTGCCGACTATATGATGATCAGTAACATCAGTACATTTTACGAGGCTCGTTGGGAATTGTATAAAGAAGAAAAACTAGAGTGGGAGTTAGGCGGTAACAACGATGGAGAACGGCAAGTTTTTATCAAATTTCGTGATAGGGCTGGGAATGTCTCTGATGTTGCCTTCGATAAAGCCATTGTAGATACTCAGGAACCAGTTGGAGGCAATATTATTATTGATAAAGGAGCCGAGTTTTGTATCCATCCGGAAAGAGAAGTATCGTTAGAAATATTTTCGCGGGGAGCAAGTGAAATGATGCTTTCGAATAACCCTAACTTCCAAGGGGCAGTATGGGAAGCCTACGCTACAAGTAAAACATGGCAGTTAGAAGATGAAGACGGCCTTCGCTCTGTATACGTGAAATTCCGCGATAAAGCAGGTAATGAGTCAGAAGCTACTACCGATTTTATTCGGCTCGATCGCATTCCGCCGGTTGGCTCTATCGAAATTAACCGTGGACAAGCACGCGTAACCAACAACCCCGATAAAATCGTTCAGCTACGATTGCGCGCTAAAGACGAAGACAAAGATGCTTCACTCATGCAGGTTAGCAACGATGAATCGTTCCGAAATATCCGTTGGAGAGGCTATACTGAGGACAACGTATACTGGCAATTAGCCGGAAGCGATGGAAATAAAGTAGTATATGTTCGCTTTAAAGATGAAGCCGGTAATATTAGCGACATCTATGCAGATAGTATTCTACTTGACCGAACTCCACCTAAAGAAGGTTCTATCAAAATTAATGATGGCGATCAACTTGCCAATAATGCAAATGCCCAGGTAACCTTAAACCTCCATGCCGAAGATGTAGCCGAAATGATTGTTAGCGATGACTTCTTCTTTAAAGGGGCTGAATGGGAGCCCTACGTCGAAACCAAAGAGTGGGTTTTGAAAGGCCCTGATGGGTTGAAAACCATCTATGCTAAATTTAGAGATAAAATTGGAAACGTATCGAGAGTTGCCTATGCTAAAATAGGGATTGACCGGCAAGCGCCTCGCGAAGGACGAATCGTAATTAACGACGGCGCTGCTTTCTGTACCAACATCGATAAATTCGTGAGCCTACAGCTTAGCGTAAAGGATGCCAAAGAGATGATGATTAGCAACTTCGAAAACTTTGAAAATGCTGAGTGGCAACCGTACAAGTTTTTCCTTCAAAATTGGATGCTCGATGGCGACGATGGCGAAAAAAAGGTTTGGGTAAAGTTTAGAGATGAAGCTGGTAATGAAACAGTGCCAGTGTTTTCGACTATTACCCTCGATCGACAGGAACCCACTAACGAAGATATTGTGATTAACCAGGGGGCTGAATACACCAATGATAAAAGCCACCGCGTACAGCTTGAGTTAAGCGCAGAAGGTGCTGAAGAAATGATGATTTCGACTAACCGTCTCTTTAAACCAGAAGGAAAATGGGAACCCTATGTTACTAGTAAAGGATGGACGTTAGTAGGTAGAGATGGGATTAAAAAGATATATGTGAAATTTAGAGATAAGGCAGGTAACGAGTCGGCACCTGCAATGGCGGAAATTTTGCTCGATACAGAGCCTCCTATTCCGCGTTTTGTGCGTATAAATGATGGCGCTACGAGCACCGATAGCCCCCAAGTGGTACTTTCTTTAAAAGCAGAGGATGCTACGTATATGATGATTTCGAACGACCCGAAATTTACCGATAGTTTTTGGGAACCTTACACGATTACCAAACGATGGACGCTTACACGCGAAGCCGGTTTAAAACGCGTTTTTGTCAAGTTTAAAGATAATGCCCAAAACGAATCGGGGCACAAGTTTGCCGATATCACTCTATATGATACCAACAACTAAAAACTAATGGAACTCATTTTATAAGGCAATCTATTTCGATAGATTGCCTTTTTCATAACCACTATTTTTAAAACGATGCGAATATTTTTATTGCTTTTGCTAGGGATGCCAACACTTGGAGTTGCCCAAGAAAATACGCTGAGCGTACCATCGACCATCCAACGGGTTACAATCTTCTTAAAGGGAGCTGAAATTCAACGTGCGGCTACTATCGCATTGCCGGTAGGGAAAAGCAAGATTGCGTTTACCGGACTTTCAGCGCAGTTGAACCCACAAACTATTCAACTCAGTGGAGAAGGATTTACGATCTTATCGCTTTCGCACAAAATCAATTATTTAGACGAAAAAGAAAAAAGCGAGACGTTAGGAAAGCTCGAAGTAGAGCTACAGCGTTTTGAACGCCAGCAGCAAACTTTAGAAACCGAACGTAAAATCTTCCAACAAGAAAAAGAAGTATTGCTCGCCAACAAATCAATTGGTGGCACAGTGGGAGTTTCCGCCGAAACATTGCGCGCTGCTATGGACTATTTTAGCACGAAGTTGCGTAGCCTTGAAACGGCTCTTCTAAAAAACGCGCAAGATCTTAATGCAATCAAAGAAGATATTGTAAAGATTGAAGGGGAAATCAAAGAAATCACTTCGAGTCAACACGAAAAAACCATGCAAGTAGAAGCCGTAGTACAAACAGAAACGGCTAGCCAAAGTGAAGTGCAATTGCAGTACATCGTAAGCGATGCTGGATGGATTCCTACGTACGACATTCGGGTTGAGAGTATTTCAGAACCGATTCGAGTAACCTATAAAGCCAACGTATACCAAAATACGGGAATCGATTGGGAGGCGGTACGGCTTACTATTTCATCAGGGAATCCGCAACAGAGTGGTACTTCGCCTACTTTACGCCCCACCTACCTCGATTTTTCGTACAACTATGGCAATCAAAATATCTTTCAGTTAAAACAAAATATTACCTATGGTAATGCTTACACACAAGGTATTTCCCAAGTAAGCGGCGTTGTGATTGATGAGAATACCGGCGATCCTTTGCCTGGTGTTAATGTGTTTATCAAAGGTTCTACCATTGGTACCATGACCAATCTGGATGGGAAATATGCTTTAAACCTGCCAGAAGATGCACAAACACTCATGTTCTCATACATTGGCTTTGTATCGAAAGAGTTACCAGTGCAGGGGGAAATTATGAATGTTGCCCTTTCTGAAGATATAACCGCTCTTGAAGAAGTAGTAGTAACTGGGTATAAAGGCAAAGCAGGCGGGAATCTGCAGGAAAAAAAGGCAGAAGCTGCACGGAGTAGAAGGGCTTCGGCGCCTACTGTCGCACAGTTCGAGTTTCAAACCAATTTTGCTTACGAAATCGAACAACCGTACAGCATTCCCACTAATGGAAAATTGAGTACGGTGGAACTCATCACCCACGAAATCCCTAGCGATTATAAATACAATGTGGTTCCTAAACTTATTGAAAATGCGTTCTTAGTAGCCGATGTTACCGAGTGGAGCCAGTATAATTTTTTAGAAGGTGAAGCCAATTTATACTTTGAGAACCGATACATCGGGCGTTCTATCCTCAATACAAAATTTGTGAGTGATACCTTGCGGATTTCTTTAGGTAGAGATGACGACATTATTGTAAAACGTACTCGATTGCGAGACTTTGAAAAGCGAAAGTCGTTTAGCAACAAAAAAAGAGAAGAGCGAGTGTGGGAAATCGCTCTCAAAAACCTTAAAAATGAAGCTGTTACCCTTAAGGTGCATGACCAAATACCCATTTCTTCGAACCAAGATATTAGAGTTGATGATGTGGACACCGCAGGAGCTACCCTTTCCGAAGAAACCGGAGAGCTAGTGTGGCACATCACCTTAGCACCGAACGAGCAACGCAAACTCACGTTTCGGTATGCAGTGGAATATCCTAGAGATAGAACTGTTAAAATGGAATGATAAAATGTAGGATGCACTAAAAAAGCTACCCTAGAGGGTAGCTTTTAGTATATTCTCAAAACTCATGGGTAGTATTTGAAAGCTAGGATTATAAAAAAAACTCTTCCAATTACATTAAATCTTGGCATATTTTGAGAATATGGAGAATGCTATATGCGGAAGGCTTACTTATACTCTTCTTTTAGCCATTCTTTAAACGTTTTCATCACTTTTTCCACTTTGGGTTTACTGACAGTAATGATGTACGGGTTCCCCGGATTATGCTCGTAATAATCTTGATGGTAGGCCTCTGCTACCCAAAACCCTTCGTAAGCTGCTACTTCGGTAACGATTGGGCTTTCAAACTTTTCAGAAGCTTCTAGTTCGGCAATTACCGCTTCGGTTTGCTGCTTTTGCTCTTCGTTATGGTAAAACACTGCCGACCGATACTGCGGACCCACATCGGGGCCTTGCCGGTGGTATTGGGTAGGGTCGTGTGCGACAAAAAATACTTCTAGCAGTTGTTTGTAAGTGATTACATCGGGGTTGTAGAAAATATGGATAGCTTCTGCATGTGTTGTTTTTTTATTGCTTACCTCGCTATAAGTGGGGTATTCTTCTGCACCTCCTGAGTACCCGCTGATTACATCAACCACCCCGTTAATGCGTTCGAAAGCCGCTTCCGTACACCAAAAGCATCCTCCGGCAAAGGTTGCTACGGTGTACGATTCCAGCCCTTTCTGTTCTATATATTCTGCCACTCGGTGGACATCGGTATTCTTGGTAGTACCATCGCTCATGGCTTGGGTTTTTACTTGCCCTTGGCTACAGGCAGGCAATACTATTACCCAAAGTGCCGCTAAAGCCATCTGATATATTTTATGCATAGTTGTCATTGTTTATTCAATTCTTTTTTGATGAATGATAGACTCACAGAGTTTACACAGTGGCGTGTTTGTTTATCGGTAAACCCTTCTCCTCGGAATACATGCCCTAAATGTGCGTCGCAGTTGCCACAAACGATTTCGGTTCGCATACCATCGGCATCGGGCAATTCTTTTACATTTTCGGCAATCATATCGTCGAAACTGGGCCATCCGGTACCCGAGTTAAACTTATCATCTGAACGAAACAACGGGTAATTGCAGCGCTTGCAGATATACGTGCCTTGCCCTTTATAATTGTGAAACTGACCACTAAATGCATATTCAGTTCCTTTTTCTTCAATAACATAGGCTTCTTTTTCGGTAAGCGCATTGTACTTACTTGGGTTGGTGATAACGGGGGGAAGCTCCGTAGGGTACGTTGTTTCTTCGGTAGCCTTGGTTTGCCCACAGGCTTGCAACACACCAAATAGTAAGGCAACTAATACATAAGAGAGTTTCATATAATTTTCAGTTTTATAAATGAATTATTTTCAAGTGTTTATCCACTCGGCACTGTGTTACTTTAACCACATTTTTGAACCCTAAGTTTTTATATAAGAGAGGGCTTTAACAGTAAATAGCAAACTAAGGGTTGTATTGTCTGCATCCAGACATTCTCTTGCGCATCGTGCAAAGGTTGGTATTCTTTTATGCTAAAAAGGTTAGTAAGTATTCATTTGTTTGCGTACTACATATGCAGTAAGCAGGCAAAGAAGATACAGCCCAATGCCTGAACCTAGCAAAACGCCTATTTGCAGAGCGCTTAGAGGAACACAGCCAAATATTTGGTTGAGAGGACTATATAATAAAAGTGCTTGTAAGCCAAAACCTCCTAA
Source organism: uncultured Roseobacteraceae bacterium (assembly GCA_964394585.1). GTDB lineage: Bacteria > Bacteroidota > Bacteroidia > Cytophagales > Flammeovirgaceae > CAYUJH01. The sequence continues at coordinate 45,857 of CAYMYI010000014.1, read as the reverse complement.
AATTGCTCCCCATAACCAGGTGTTGGTAAAGAAAGGAATTTTAAAAAAGTATCGGATAGAAATGAGTAATATACTCTCAGAGATAACCACAAAACAGAACGTCATAGTTTGCGCTTGTACTACTTCGCCTTGTGTGCCGCCGGCATAGTAAAACAGTGCGAGCGCAATACAGGTGGCGTAGATGCCCATAATGGTAATCAGAATGAGTTGCGGTTTGGGTAAAATGCTGCTATCGAGGGCAAAAGGTTTGCGTTTCATGATGTTTTGACCATACGGATCGACACCAAGTGCTAATGCCGGAGCACCATCAGTTACTAAATTCACCCATAAAAGCATAATGGCAGTCATAGGGAGATTCCAACCCAATAATACGGCTAAGAAGATAATGAGTACTTCGGAAAGATTACCTGAAAGCAAGTGCATAATTGCCTTTTGGATGTTATCGTAAATGCCTCTGCCTTCTTCAATAGCATTTACGATATTCGTGAATGAATCATCGATTAATATAAAGTCAGAGGCTTCTTTGGCAACATCAGTACCGGAACCTACCGCCACACCGATGTTTGCTTTTTTGAGGGCAGGTGCGTCGTTGACGCCATCGCCAGTCATGGCAACCACATTATTTTGTTGTTGCAACGCTACAATGATTCGCTGTTTATGCTCGGGAATCACACGGGCAAATATGTTAGTTCCCTCATCGAGTTTTTGTACCAAAGTAGCGTCATCCATTTCGCTCATTTCTGCTCCGGTAAGCACGTTACCTTCAATCCCGATTTCTTTCCCAATCGCTCGAGCGGTCTCTTTGTGGTCGCCTGTAATCATAATCAGGCGTATTCCGGCGGCTTTGGTTCGCCGTACCGATTCGATTACATCGGGGCGTGGAGGGTCGATAATCGCCTGTAAGCCTACGAAAATGAGTTGTTCTTCGGTAAATTCGTTTTCTGAAGAAACCTCTTTGTAGGCAAACGCTAAAACGCGAAATGCTTGGCTAGAATAGGCTTCAATCTGGGCTATAATTTCTTGCTGTTCGGTTTCGGTGAGTTCCATCACTGCATTACCCTTTTGTACATGGGTACACACTTGCAGCATTTGGTCGGGCGCTCCTTTGGTAAACATTCGCTGTTTTGAGGCGTTTTCAACCCAAACGCTCATGCGCTTTCGATCCGATTCAAAAGGGAGTTCTCCTTTTCGTTTCCAAGAGTCGGCGGAGATCTTTGCTTTTTCCGCACTTACTAACAAGGCAGCTTCTGTAGGGTCACCTGAAATTTTCCATTCACCTTCTTTTTGGTATACCGATGCATTATTGCAATGCAACCCAATTTCAAACAGAAGCCTATCGGTTACGCCCTCTATATTGCCTTTGGCTTCGTACCCAATACCTTCGAGAGAGGCTTCTCCTTGCAGGGTCCAAGCCTTACGAACTGTCATTTGGTTTTGGGTGAGCGTACCGGTTTTATCAGAACAAATAATGTTGCAAGAACCAAGTGTTTCCACAGAAGCAAGCCGACGTACAAGGGCATTTTTTCGCAACAATTTTTTTACGCCGATACTCAGTGCTATGGTAACCACTGCGGGCAAACCTGAGGGTACGGCGGCAACAGCTAAGGCGACGGCTACTAAGAACACATCTAAAAGTACGGCAACACTGAAGCCTTCGTTCCAGTAGGCTTTGCCACTCATCACTAAGAAAACCAATACACAAATTACAATGACAGCAATACCTAATCGCTGTCCGAAGTGGTCGAGTCGTATTTGTAGTGGAGTGAGTTGGTCTTCGGCTTCTTTGACCAGCTCAGTGATTTTCCCAATCTCCGTGTGCATGCCCGTATGCACAACGACTGCTTTTGCCGAGCCTTCTAGCACAGTGGTAGAGGCAAACAACATATTGAGTTGGTCGCCAATTTCTACTTGCTCAGCGATGGCTTCTACCGATTTCTCAATCGGCAAACTTTCGCCCGTAAGGCTTGCTTCTTCAATGCGCAGTGCCGAAGCCTCTAAAATACGTGCATCGGCAGGTACTCGGTCGCCGGCTTCCAACGAAATGATATCACCTGGCACTAACTCTGCCCCATCAACTTGAGTAACTTTCCCTTCGCGGCGTACTTTGGCATGTACCACGCTCATCTTTTTTAGGGCTTCTAACGATTTTTGTGCACCCAATTCTTGGTAATACCCTATCAGTGCATTGGCGATAAGAATGAGCGCAATTACTGTAGCGTCGGCGTATTCTTGCAAGGCAAACGACAGCACCACCGCAAACAGCATAATGTAAATAATAAACGAGCGAAACTGGCTGATGAACAGCTTCCATTTATTAATAGCCACTTCCGTTTCTAGTCGGTTGGGACCATATTTTTCTTGGCGTTGTGTTACCTCTTTAGGGTGTAGCCCGTCTAATGAAGTACGTAGTTCGGCGAGCGCTTGCTCAGGTGTGAGATGATAGAATTTCATAGTAGTAAGGTTGATAGCACCACAAACTAACTGTGGCTACAGGGGGCATAGGAACTTAATAAGTTTATCGCCTTGTTGAAAGAAATATATCTATTTTTTGAAAGGTACGATAGTGCCTTTCGTTACGAAAACCCAAATTAATTTAATTATAGTTTACATCATGAATGCAACAAAAGACGACCGCATGGAGCAGCTGATTAAAAAGTTTATGAAAGAGGCTCTATCTAAAAACATGGAAAATTTTGCTCAACGAGGAAACCGAGGGCAAGGCAATGGTTTCGAAGAGATGTTTGATATGTTCAAAGATTTTGCTGAGATGATCACCGGCGAAGATGGCAATACCATCGATATTGAAGAGGAAGAAGTAGTGGATACCAAATCCGCCAATGCTTCGCAGGAAAAAGAAATAGAGTTGTTACGTGAACAAATTGCACTACTGAAGCAGCAACTTAAAGATAAAGACGACATTATTTCGTTGTTGAAAGCTCAGCAAGGCAAGTAAGTTACTCACTTCAACAGAAAAGGCAGCGTTTGTTACAAACGCTGCCTTTTTTTATACCGTTTGGATACTCATCAGATTCGAATCCCCACAATGGTAATATCATCTCTTTGCTCTTCATCTTGTTGGTGTTCTACAAGCGTTTTGACTAATATTTCTGCCTGCTCAGTTAAAGCTTTGGTATGAATGTCCTCAAATAGGCGCTTCAGATTGGTGGTGCCAAAACGCTCACGCTGTTTGTTGTTCTGGTCAATGTACCCGTCGGTAGTCATATACATCATCGTATCTTTCGGCAGTTGCATAGTATGCGCAGAAAACTTCTTATCGGCATGGTATACACTAGCAATTGATTTTGAATCGCCTGAAATAGTTTCAATCTTACCCGACTCGTCTATATACATGAGTGGGCGTTTTGCACCAGTGAACTGCACTTCTACTTCGCCGGTAGGCTTTTTAGTAAATCGGCACAAACACACATCCATTCCGTCTGACTGAGTATTTTTTTCTTGCTGTAAAGCTGCTCTCACGCGTTCATCTAATTCGTACAAGATGGTATCAGTTTCTCGAACACCTATTTGGTTGATAATCTCGTTGAGGAGTGTATGCCCAATCATCGACATGAATGCGCCGGGTACTCCGTGCCCGGTGCAATCTACCACAGCAAGGAATGCCATTTGAGTATCATCTTCGGTAGCCACTTCTGAGAACCAATAAAAATCGCCTGAAACAATATCTTTTGAGCGATACATGATGAACGTATCGTTTAAGAAACTATCCATGCGTTCTTTGCTTGGTAAAATAGCCTGCTGTATGGTTTCAGCATAGCGGATGCTATCGGTAATATTTCTGTTTTTCTGCCGGATGATATCAAAAGAGTGGCTGTTCGATACGGCAATGGAAGCGTAAGAACCTAGCGTTTTGATTACTGAAGAGTCAAGATCTTTATAAGCATTGATTTGATTGCTGTGAACGGTCATGACTCCCAGTGTTTCGTTTTCAACAATAAGTGGTAGATAAATCAACGAATTAGGGGTCTCTTCTGCTTCAAAGCGAGGTTGTCCCTCTAGGTAATTATGGTATTCTTTTGATAAGTCGTTGATAATAATAGGCTTGCGGTTATTGAAACACCATACTGCCAATCGGTTATTATCTTTGATAGGGTAAGAAAAGTTTTCCACAAAGTTCCCTTCGCGTACTGGCTTCTGGAATTCGAGTTCTCGTGTTAGCTCATTTAAAATACCGATGCCGAAGAAATGTACATCAAAAAATGCTTGCATGAGTTTTTTCAGCTCAAGCATGTGTTTGTTCAGTTCTAGTTTGGCTGTAAATTCTTGTCCTATGTCGCGCACTGCCATCATTTGGTCGCGTTGCAACTCAATTTTCTCTTTGGCTTGTTTTAAATCGTTGTGTGCTATTTCTAGCTCGTCGTGCTGCTTACGGATTTTTCGCGCGGTAAAAAACAAGGCAATAACGGCAATGAGCAGTATACCGCCTAACACTAAAGAAAGAATGAGTTCTTTGCGAAATAATTCTTTTTCTTCTTCTATGATTTCAATTTGTTCTACTTGTTGAAGGATTTGCCCTTTCATGCGGTCGAGCATTTCGCGTGTTTTGTATTGGGCGTCTTCGTAGGCAACTTCGTTTTCAACAAGGGCTTCTTCTAAGCGCTTGAGGTGTGCTTGTAATCGGCGGCGTTGTGCTGCGGTTACTTCGTTTGTACGGTCGAGCTTTGTGTTAATTTTGGTGATTTCTTTGCGGAGTTGCTGCCCGTTTTGCTGCAATACTTGCTTTTCCGATTCTAATTGGTTGAATACAAAATTGAAGTTTTCGTCGTAGCTGATAGAGTCCGCGGGGATATCCATTATATTCTCCTCTCCAGGTTTGCGAATATGGATAAACATGTAGTTATCGGCATAATCGTAGAATTTCTTGGTGATTTCGTAATCGGGGACTTCAAAATCGCTATCCGAGATGGAGTCTGTATACACTTGGAACTCTCCTCGAGCATCGGTCATGTATTTCTCTTTATCTACAAATACTTCCACACTTTCAGCAGGGGTAATATCTTGGTCGTATACTACTACAATGAGGGTAGGAGGGATATAAATCTCATCATCTTCTGGAAATAAGTCTTCTTCTGCTGGAGGTTGCTCAGCTTCTACTTCAGAGGATTCTTCTGTGGTAGTAGGTTCTACAGGGGTTGTAGGCGTTTCAGTTTCATTAGCTGCTATATTAATTACCGTGTCGATGCGTAGGGTAATGCTTGTATTGGTTTCGTTGTAGAGAACATAATCTCCTGAAACCACTGTTTCATTTACCAAAAAGCGACTGTTTTTGGAGACTTTTGTATTAAACGGAAGCTCTAGGGTGAATTTCCCATTGGCATCGGTGGTTTGTTTATCTTTAAACCGAAGGCCACCCATCTTTACAATTACCCCTGCTACAGGAGTGCCTTCTAGGTTTACCACCTTACCATTTAACAAAACAGGTAATTCGCCAAGTACGATGCGAAGCCCGCCTACTTTACGGCTCATCCCCCAATCAAGCACTTCATATCCTTCTTTTTTCACCAAAACGTTCCGAGGATTACCCGAAGCACTGGGTAAGGAAATTTCAAAAAGGCCTTCTGCATCGGTATAAACGGGGCCAACGCCATCAACCACCACCTCTGCATCTTTAATAGGATTGTCTTTAGAATCGGTTACCAATCCTTTCATGGTTTGCTGTGCATAAACCGAAACAGCTAAAAATAACAAGCAAACGGATAATAGTAATTTCGAAATCTTCATGTAATTTGTTAATAAGCCATCAGTTCGTAATGGGCACTAGGGTTCATTTATTTAAACTATTACTAGGGCTTTTTAGTGTGCTATCGTATACAATTTAACAACATAAGTATATCTTCAAAAATACATAAAAGTGCTGTACTGTTTTGAGTTTTCCTTCAGATTGTCGGCGGATACTCATAGGTAAGAGAACGAAGGGCTGCCTTACGACATCGTTTTTTTGGTAAAAGACTTGCAAATAGTACAGTGTTCTTCATTCATAATTTCAAGCATATACTACATGAAACCGAGTATCTCTATCGTATTACCCGTTTGGTTGGCAATTCTCTTGGTGAGTATGCCTAAAGTTGCCGTTTTGGCGCAAAATCAACAGTTTTTGCCCGTAATCGTCAAAGGAAAATGGGGCGTAATCAATAAAAATGGGCAAGTTCTAGTGCAACCTAAGTATGATTTTATGCCCGTTTTCTCAGAATTCGAGATGGCAACGATCATCGAAAATGGAAAAATGGGAGTGATTGACACATTAGGCAATTCAATAGTTCCATCAGAATATGATGATATTAGAGTCATTAACCGACAGGTTTTTTTGGTGTCGCAACAACAGCGGTGGGGGGTACTTAAAAAAAATCAATCGTTGGTTTTGCCCATCCAGTACAGTCAAATACTGCCTCAACCCGACCGCGCCCATTTGTTATTAGTGAAAGATTCGTTGCGCGGAATGGCAGATTTACAGGGAAACCTTAAAGTACCGGTACAGTATGAAGATGCCGCAGCGACTGGCGTACACAATTACTTCCAAATTAAACAAAATGGTGGGTGGGGTATTTACCAAGCCGAAAAAGGCGAGGTGTTTTCTGCAAAATTCGATGCTGTAACAATGCACTCTGCCGAGATGGTTTTCTTTCAACAAAATAAAAAATGGGGAGGGTATCATTTTGCGATGGCAGATACCACGCTTCCTGCGATGTTTGATACCTTGACTCTGCTTACAGATTACGATCCGTTTGTGGTTACCCATCTCGATAGAAAAAAAGGACTATACACTTTGGAGGGTAAAGAGTTAATCCCGACAAGAGCTATGGAGTTTCATCGGTATAATGCAGAAACGTTGCTCTTCCGCGATCAGAATAATCGTTGGGGCATTATAGACTCAGCAGGAAACCTACACGTACAACCACAGTGGTACAGTTGGGAGCGCCTTAATGCTGACTTTATTTCGCTTATGAATAAGAAAGGGGGCAAGAGTATTTATAGTTGCGAAGTTGACTCTGTGATAACACCTCCTCGGTTTAATACTTTTGAGCGATTTACCGACGATTACTTGATTGCCAAAGGGGAAAACATCTCGGCTCTTTTGCATAACGATGGGCGCCTTATTGCTATGGGAGATTTTGAAAGCTATCAGATTTTGAGCGAAGGCATGGTAGCTGCGCAAGAAGGAGTAGAATGGCGCTTGTTTACCCAAGCGGGGAAGCCTATTTTGCCCAAGGCAAACATTAAGCAGGTGAGCGCTTTCCGCCAAAACCCCAATGTGGCGCGTGTGCAAGTAGGGGCAAGGGTAGGGTTGCTTACACCCGAAGGCGATTGGTTCATCAAACCTGAATACCTAGACATTAAAGTCTTTGATGGGATTATCAAAACCTATGGGATGAACGAAATAACGATGTGGTATCTCGATGAAACCGGCAACATAACCGATCGCATGACCTTTACCAACGTTTCGGTAGCCCGCGTTGCCAGTTTAGAAGAAGGCGAACAGCGCTTTACGCCTGGGCAACTGAGCGATTCTACTGCTACGCGTTTTTCACCTGAGACGGTTGGGAGTAGCCGTAACCAGTATGTTTCGTTCATGTTTGGCACTTTTAAAAACCGTTGGGCACTACGAAATATGGCAAAAAACGTATTTAAAGACTTGGAGAAACACCAAATTATGCGCTTTATGTACACTTTTGGCGAGCGCGATATCCGCTTTGGGTGGATGATGCCCCGCCGTAACAAAGAACAATTAGCATATAGCAAAAAGATTTACAACCGCCCTCAGCAGCTACATATTGCCTATATGAGCGAATTTAACGAAGGGCTTGCGCGTGTGAACATTGGGGGGCTGTACACCATCGTAGGGAAAAACCCCGAAACGATGAAATATGCCTTAGATAGCAGCCTAGTCTATTTGATGCGTCGGAACCACCACCAAATACTTGATAATGCCGTAGGGCGAACGGAAGCGTCCTCGTATCGAAACGCCAATTTCATGTTCATGTGCCGCGGCGGGTATTGGGGCTTTATCAACGAAGCTGGTAATGTAGAAATCGATTTTGACTATGAGTATGTAACAGACTTCCACGATGGAATCGCTATTGCCAAGAAAAGGGGGCGTTGGGGCGTAATCAACCCACAAAACGAAGTGGTAATCCCGTTTGAATATAGTTACATCGATTATTTGCCCGGCTCTAACAACACGTTACTTCGGCTCCACTCCGAAAAACGGTTATATGGCTATGTCGATTCGCTTGGTAGGCAAGTAGTTCCTACGCAGTTCGAGGAAATCGGAAAATTTAACGAGGGCATTGCCACGGCAAGGCAAGAAGGCAAATGGGGAGTGATTGATACCTTGGGCAATTGGGTAATCCCCAACGAGTTCGATGCTCTTCTGCCGTTTAGCGAAGGGAAAGCCGCTGCATTGCAACGGGGCTTATGGGGCTTTATCAACCGGCAGGGGCAATGGGTAATTGAGCCGCAATACCGCAGTGTTGGCTCTTTTGCAGAAGGAAAAGCTCCGGCAAAACAAACGGCTCGGTTTGGGTATATCAACGAGAGCGGTACTTGGGTAATCGAACCACAGTTTCAAGAAACGCAACCCTTCGTAGGGGAGGTTGCCATTGCCCGCTTCCGCGGAAAGTACGGGCTGATTGACCCTAATGGAAAATGGATTATCAAGCCTTCTTTCCAAAAAATTGAAGCGTTTGACGAATCGTTTTTCATTGCAAAGAAAAAAGGATATGGCTTGATTGATATGCAGGGTAAACCCATTACATCCTTTAAATATTTTTCGATTGAACCGTTCCAAGGCGAGTATGCCAAAGTGCGAAAAAGCGGTAGCAATTTTTATAAAAGCCGCTTTGGGCTCCTCAACCGAGAAGGTAAAGAGATTATCCCCACCCAGTATAACTATGCCGGAAATTACTCCGAAGGGCTTATGCGTGTGAAAAATATCGGCGAGCCTTGGCGCTATATCAACTTAGAAGGGAAAGAAGTATTTAGCGTAGAAGGCGATTGTACTGATTTTAGGGAAGGAAAGGCAATTGTGTTTACCGAAAGGGGTCGGCAAAAAGGAGGCAAGTTCATCAACCAAAAGGGGGAACTTGTGCTGAACCTTACCCAGTACGAAGCCATCGAAAATTTCCAAAATGGAAGGGGGATTGTGCGCCACAAACGTACCGGAGTGTATGCCTATATCGACTCTTTGGGGCAAATCATCACTCAGAAGAAATACTACGGTGCTATGCCTTTCCAGTATAAGGTATCGTTCGTGAAAGAGAAGAAAAAGTGGGGTATTACCAACTTAGCCGGTATTCCGGTAAGCGAGTTTAAGTTCGATTCGGTAGAACCCTTCGACGAAACCGGCTACGCCAAAGTAGAAGTGCGTATGCACTTTGGCATTATCGATAAACAGGGCAACACCATTGCCGCCCCGCATTTTGAAACGATCAAATCGGTAGGCGAAGATATTCTAATGGTGGAAAGTGCCGATCGGCTAGGCTATATTCATGCTAAAAAGGCTTCATGGATTTGGCCCCTGCAAAACTGACGTTTTCTCCGTGCTTTAAAATCGTAGGCTTGTTACCCTTGCGAGTAACGGGCTACCTCTAAATTTTATACATTCAATTTAATCTTTTACACACTTTATTTCATCATTCAATTATGAAAAAGACCATTCAATCTCTGTCCATTCTTGGAGCTTTATTCCTATCTCTGTTTCTACAGTTTTGCCAAGCTCCTTCCGAAAGTTCCACGCAATCGGTGGCGGTACAGCCCCCCTTGCTCAATGTCAACGTGCCTTCCCAAACGTTTGAAGTAATTGCCGAAGAAGGTAAAACCATTAGCCTTCCTAATGGCACAAAGCTGATTGTGCCTGCTAATGCCTTTGTAGACGCCGAGGGGAATCCGGTGCGCGGAAAAGTACGCCTAAAATATCGGGAGTTCCACAATGCAGCGGATATCATCGCTTCGGGTATTACTATGCGTTACGATAGCGCCGGTACTACGCATCATTTCTCTACGGCAGGCATGTTCGAGCTGCAAGGGTTCCAACGCACTGCCGACAAGGCTCAAGTACTCCCAACGGGAGATTCCGGAGAAGAACCAGTGTTTATTGCCCCCGACCAGCGCATTGAAGTGCAAATGGCTTCGTTTGCCGAAGGAGATAATTATAATTTTTATGAGCTAGATCAAGAAAATGGCAACTGGGCGTACCGAGGGTACTCAAAAGCTGTCCCCAACGAAGCAAAAATTGCAGCATTAGATGCCATCGCTCCTCTGCCTGCCAAACCTTTAGAGCCTACCATGGCTACTAGCGATATGGAAGTGTTCGACGTGCAGTTCAACCGTAAAAAGTATCCGGAGTTTGCCGAGTTTGAGGGGATTTTGTGGAAATACGTAGGCGAACCTGCCAATAGCCCCCATAATGCCGAAAACAAATGGATTTTTGAAGCTACTTGGGAAAACTTAGTGCTTACTCCATCCGACGAAATCGACGGGCAATACGAAATTAACTTTACAGCTAACGGTAAACCTATTTCATTAGAGGCGGTACCGGTATTTAGCGGGGCTAAAAACCAAAAAAAGGCACTCAAAAAGTTTAAAAAGAAAATGGAAGCGTACCAAGCGGCTCTTCAAAAGCGCCAAGCAGAAGCAGAGCGCAAACGTGCCGAAGCAAACCTTACTCGTGCATTCCAAATTAGCAATTTTGGCATATATAATCACGATCGGCTCGTTAACGTATCGAGTGCTATTACTTTGAAGGCATCGTTTAAAGCAAACGATCAGGCCCTCAACGATGTGAAAATATTTTTGATTACCGATGGCGGAAGAGGAATCATTGAATACAGAGCCAACGAACTGCAAAATTTCCGTTTCGACCCTAAAGCCGATAACCGATTACTAGCGATTTTACCCAACAGCCAAGTGGGGACTTATTCCGCAGCGCAATTTGAAGAACTCGAGGTGAAAAATGGTGAAGCGTTTACTTTTAACCTAAACCGAGTAGATAACGTCAACTCCTTCACCGATTTACAAAACGTACTTGCTCAGATTTAATGTGAAGGCATTTTAGCGAAGTACATAAAACCCCTGAGCGAAGGCAATCGCTTAGGGGTTTTTATGCATTTAACAACCTTGTTACAAGAGAGGCTGGGTAGTTTCCTTGCGGTCAGCATAGGCGGAAAGTCTTCAGTGCGACACTCCATTTTCAGCAGAATACGTACATTTCTTATTAATTCAAAACGAATGGCTTTGGAAACGTTAGATTTCGTAAATCCTTAAAAATCAGCTTACTCAACTCAAAGTCTTCAATCCACATGAATCTTGGTATAAAATAATTGATATGTTACCCTTACAACGTTTTTTCTGGGCAGTGTTACTAGTGATTGGGTTTTCAGCCTGCCAACAGCCTTTAGGTTTACCCGGTACGCTACCGCCTAACCCATCAAATCTTGCTGCTTCCCCCCGTGTAGTTTTTCAGGCAAGAGTCAGTACGGCGTTTGCGGGCATGGTGCGGTTCATCAACAATTCGGAAGGCATGGAAAGGTTTCACTGGAATTTTGGCTATTTGCAAGGAGGGGAACCCGCTGTTTCGCAAGAGCCTTCCCCTACGGTCTTTTATCTGCGCAATGGTGTGTACCTTGTGCAACTCATCGGGACCGACGCTGATGGTAAAGAATATCAGTTCAGCCGACAAATCACCATCACAAATGTTCCATAACAACAGGCGTTATGCTTACATACATAACGCCTTTTTCGCAATACGTTGGGCAAGTACGCCTCCTTTAAAATTCTTCGGTTTTGGCAAAGAAGAAATTGCCTTCAGTCGCAGCGTTCTCGTCAGAATCAGAACCGTGGATGGCGTTAGCTTCAATCGACTTGGCAAATAACTTTCGGATTGTTCCCTCTGCAGCTTCGGCAGGGTTGGTAGCCCCAATCAACGTGCGGAAGTCGGCAACTGCATTATCTTTTTCAAGAATTAACGCCATGATAGGCCCTGAGCTCATGTAAGTACAAAGGTCGTTGTAGAATGGGCGTTCTTTGTGCACCGCATAAAACTGCCCAGCTCTTTCTTGGGTAAGCTGGGTAACCTTTGCCGCTACTATCCTGAAACCGGCTTCTTCGATCATTTTTAAAATTGCACCTGTGTTCCCTGCCCCAAATGCATCGGGCTTAATCATTGTAAAAGTTCTGTTGGTAGCCATCGACCTTTTTATTTTTAGTTTTACTGAAATAAACGTACCCTAGCCTAAAAGCCAGAGATTTGTGGCAAAAGTAGCTGTTTATTTGAAAATTGGCGTTCGTTTGGCTTTTTTTGGTCAAAATTTCATCAACCAATGGTACAGGGAAGAGGTGCTCAGCCGTGGGTATTATTTCCTCATCCATTTTTAAATTTTTCTAGTATGAAAATAGGATTGATTCGCGAAGGTAAAGTACCCTTAGATCGGCGGGTAGCACTTACCCCTGCTCAATGTGCCGAACTAATGGATCGCTTGAATTATCTTGAAATTGTTGCCGAACGCAGCCCTTTTCGGTGTTATAAAGATAAAGAATATGAACAAGCCGGTGTTACTTTGGTAAATGATGCTTCGGATGCTGATATCCTGTTGGGTATCAAAGAAGTACCCATTTCTGATTTAGTTCCTAAAAAGACATATTTCTTTTTTTCGCACACTATTAAGAAGCAGGCGTACAACCGCCATTTGCTTATCGAGTTGCTCAATAAAAAAATTAGAATGATTGACTACGAAACGTTGGTAGACCCCGATGGACAGCGTGTAATTGCCTTTGGCAGATATGCCGGCCTGGTGGGTGCTTATAACGGATTACTCGCTTGGGGGAAGCGTTTTGATTTGTACAATCTAAAGCCTGCTCATGAGTGTTTCGACATGCAAGAAATGAACGAGCAATTAGTAAATGTGCAACTTCCTCCTATCAAAATTGTACTTACCGGCGGAGGACGCGTTTCTAAAGGAGCGATGGAAACCCTCGACCACGCCAAGATTCGTAAGGTA
>CAYMYI010000014.1:0-32837 GCA_964394585.1 uncultured Roseobacteraceae bacterium | reverse complement strand
AAGAGTTCCTACAAAATACGTACGAAGAAGCCGTATACCCTCAGCTCGACCCACACCATTACAACCGCCGAAAAGATGGGGCACCTTTTGAACTTTCCGACTTTTTTGCCAACCCTAGTGAATATGAAGGTGCTTTCACTCCTTATTGGAAAATCGCCGACATGCTGATTGCCGGTGCTTTTTGGGATCCGAAGGCTCCGGTGCTATTTACAAAAGAAGATGCACGCCAAGAAGACTTCCATATTAAGGTAATAGCCGATATTACCTGCGATATCGAAGGGTCGATACCGACTACAAAGCGAGCTTCCACCATCGAAGATCCTCTGTACGATTACAACGTGCAATCAGAAAATCTTGAGCCTGCGCTCTCTTCTTCGCGCAATATTACAGTGATGGCTGTAGACAATTTACCTAACGAGCTCCCACGCGATGCATCTGAAAGTTTTGGCAGGCAGTTGCTCGATAACGTATTGCCGCATTTACTGTTTGAAGATACACACGGCATGATTCAGAATGCAACCATTACGCTCGAAGGTAAACTCACCCAGCGGTACAGTTATCTGCAAGATTTTATAGATGGGAAAGATTAAAAAGAAAGGGGGAGTTTCTTAATATAGGAACTCCCCTTTTAGTACGTATTCTTCTAAGTATTTTCGCTTTACTTCGCCAGTGAGGTATTTCTCCATTAGCAGGCTTGCCGTAGAAGCGGCGGCGCGCCCACCCCACCCAGAATTTTCCACATATACCGAAATGGCAATTTTGGGGTTTTCGCGCGGTGCGAATGCCATAAAAACAGAGTGGTCGGGGCCATGAGGGTTTTCCGCCGTTCCAGTTTTTCCACACACCTCAATCGAGGGGATCACGGCACGCTGCGCCGTTCCGTATACAGCTTGCGACATGCCTTCAATCACAGGGTCAAAATGTACAGTATCAATACCGGTATTAATCCTTTCTTGGAATTGGGGGAGGGGCTTTCCGGTGTCGCCTACACTTTTGATAAGATGCGGACGGTAATAATATCCTTTGTTGGCAATGGTAGCGGCAAGGTTAGCCATTTGTAATGGCGTAACTAACAGCTCTCCTTGACCAATGCTAAGCGAATAAATATTGGAGAACTTCCATCGGTTTTCACCATAAATTTTATCATAATAACGGATTGAGGGCAACATACCGCCCTTTTCGTTAGGAAGGTCGATACCAAGGGGACTTCCCAGCCCAAATCGTTCGATGTATCCTTTCCAATCAGCTACGCCAAGGCGCGAGTCCACATACGTATTTGGGTTTTTTTCTTGGTTGATAATCCGGCGAAAAAGATGATAAAAAAATGTATTAGACGAATACTTAATGCCTTTGACTACATCGTAATAGCCTGAGGCGGCATGGTCGCCCATAGGTCCTCCAAAACAGGCAATGGTTTCTTTTGGACGAATGACACCTTCTTGTAAAGCAATAAGAGCTTGTAGGGTCTTAAAAATAGAGCCGGGAGGGTACATTGCCATAATGGGGCGGTTAAACAGTGGGTTCAGCGTATCTTTCCCGAGTTGTTGGAAATTCTTTCCTAAGTTGCCTCCCGTGAGCAAGTTGGGGTCGTAGCTCGGTGCGGAAACCATCGCTAAAATTTCTCCAGTTGAAGGTTCTATTGCTACTACGCTGCCTACTTTTCCCGCCATCAGCGTTTCGGCGTAGCGCTGTAAATCGGTATCGATGGTGCTCACGAGATCTTGCCCTGGGACTGCTAGCGTATCGAATGCGCCATCTTTAAACGAGCCTTTCACTACACGGTTTACATTTACCATAACGTACCGAACGCCTCGTTTTCCCCGAAGGTATGGCTCGTAAAAGGCTTCTAAGCCGCTTACCCCAATGTAATCGCCGCGTTGGTAATAGTCTGTAGTGTCGCGGTCGAGTTGTAGCCGGCTGATTTCGCCCAGATAGCCAAAGGCATTTGCTAGATTATGTTCGGGGTAATAGCGTACGGTGCGGACTTCTTCGTAAAATCCGGGGTAGCGCACTAGTAAATCTTGCATTTGGGCAAAATCTTTTTGCGAAATCTGCCGAATGAAATTAGAGTGCTTCACATACGAGTATTTTTTGGCACTTTGTAGGCGTTCGTCGAATTCTGTTGGCGAGAGGTTCACCAATTGGCAAAATGATTCTTTATCGAAGCTTTCGCTGTTGAGTACTTCACGAGGGATGACCTGTAAATTATAAATAGGAGTATTTGCCACTAAAAGTTCTCCGTGGCGGTCGTAAATGATGCCACGGTGCGGGTAGGTGGTTACCCGTTGTAAAATGTTGCTCTCGGCTTGTTGTTCGTAGGTCCGATCGACCACCTGAATGAGAAATAGTTTCACATTGATGGCGATGAAGGCTAGAGCAAATAGTGCTATGATGATGTAGCGTCGGTTTTCCATACAGTCTTGACTTGTTAACGCGTAATAGAGTAGGCAATACGCTCGGTAATGCTTCGCCCTAATGTAACCTCATCGGCATATTCTAGCTCACTCCCGATGGGCACGCCCCGGGCAATGGTACTAATTTTTACATCAAACTCTTTCAGTTTACGCGCAATGTAGAATACAGTAGTTTCTCCTTCCATGGTAGAAGGCAGTGCTAGCAGTACTTCTTTCACTGCGCTATTAGGGGCAGCTACCCGCCCAATGAGTGTATCGATGTGTAATTTATCAGGGGTGATGCCATCGATAGGCGCAATTACCCCGCCTAATACATGGAACAACCCTTGGTACTGGTTAGTGCTCTGAATTGCCAAAACATCGCGCAGGTCTTCTACAACACAAAGGATGCTTTCATCTTTTTTTTCAGGGTGGCAAGTGCACCCTTCGATATCGGAAACCATGTGGCAGGTAGGGCATTCTTTCACATTTGCAACAAGTTCTTGTATTGCATGGGCGAATCCTTCGGCAGTACTGGGTTTTTCGTTGAGCAGATGCAACACCAAACGAAGGGCCGTTTTTTTGCCTATACCGGGTAGTTTGGCAAATTCGCCTACTGCACGTTCAATATATTTTGAGGGGTATTCCATACAAGTTTCTTAATAAAAACATTCCACAAAGCTTAAACGCTCTGTGGAATATCAACAAGCACAATTCTTTTTTAAATCAATTCGACTTGTTCCTCGGTAACTTCTAAGTTGTGATAAACTTTTTGGACGTCATCGTCGTCTTCGAGTTTATCAATAAGCTTCATTACACTTTGGAATTGCTCGTTGCTTAGGGTTACAGTAGTAGTGGGGATACGCTGTAAGCCGGCTTCTTCGGTTTCCAGCTTCAACTCTTCGAGTTTGTCCTGCAAAGCGCCAAAGTCTTCCATAGCACAGTAAATGGTAAGGTAGCCTTCGTTTTCTTCCATTTCTTCCATGCCGCCATCAATCAGCTCTAGTTCGATTTCTTCGAGATTAATCCCTCCTTCGGGTAATTTTAGGCTAAAAACGCCTTTACGTTCAAACAGAAATTCTACCGAGCCATTTTTCCCCAAACTTCCTCCGCTTTTATTAAAATAACTGCGTACATTGGAAACCGTACGGTTCAAATTATCGGTAGCACATTCTACAAACACAGCTACACCGTGCGGGGCATAGCCTTCGTAGGTTAATTCTGTGTAGTCTGCCGCATTGTTCCCCTGCCCCTTGTTAATAGCGCGTTCGATGGTGTCTTTTGGCATATTTTGCCCTTTGGCATTTTGGATTGCCAAGCGCAACCGAGGGTTAGAGTCTGGCTCGGGCCCTCCTTCTCTAGAAGCTACGGTGATTTCTTTAATCAACTTAGTGAAAATCTTTCCACGTTTTGCGTCTTGGGCTCCTTTTCTGTGTTTGATGTTCGCCCATTTGCTATGTCCTGCCATACGATTACAGAGTTTTTTTCCTAAAAACACAAAAATAACGACTTGTTCTATTTTAAACGAGTGCCTGGAAGATTCGCAATGTAATGCCCACGACTCTTTATTTTGAGCCTATCAGGCAGTTAACTGCAAAACACGCATGAACGCTAAATAAATGACACTTCTGGGGCTTCACTGTTTTTTGCCACCAAATACTACTGCATTCGAGCACTTTTTCCGTTTGCAGTGTGATAGGGTTAATACCGCCTCTTCTCGATACGCCTGCCGTTCTCGTCGTAAAAGTGCCAGACTCCCGTAGGAGCATCATTTTTATAGCGCCCTTTTACTTTTAGATTGCCATTTTCGTAGTACTCGCGGTAGCTACCATGCTTTAAGCCATCTTTCAGCGAAACTTCTATTTTCAACGTTTCCCCATCTTCGTAGTATTCTCGTTGTTTTTTGGCATCGAGGTCGTCGAGTACAATTTCATCTACTGAAATCATTTCTTCTACGTCCATGCTATCGGGCGAAATATTTCGAAAAGCTTCGACTACATCCACCAAAAGGTCGTCAAGCGAAACAGTAGTAGGGCCTACGGCTTCAGCAGGTTTGGCTTGGCGTGCTCGCATTTTAGCGGCTACCACGGTAGGGTCTTGGTAACGTGTGCTCAATACGGTTTTAAACCGATCGCCATCGCGTGTTAATTGAAAGCCTATATCGGAAAAACAAGTGATGTATTGCTTGTTTTCTTGCAGGGCTTTCCACGTTTCTGCATCTACAAACCCTTGTAAGTTGTTATACATAACAGGGGTTTGCAGGTAGATGGTGGCATTTGCCTTTTTGCTAAATTGCTGTTGGAATTGCTTAAAATCGGGTAACTGTGTTAGCGTTTTTTGGTCTACATAATCGTCGATAAAGTTTTTGATGGTTTGAGGATGGTTACTGAAAATCACAAAATTTTCGATGATGGTATAGTAAGGTTTCTCTAGTTTAGAAAAGAATTTCCCTAATATCATTTTAAAAAATCCTTTTACCGACATAAAGCGGATGGGATAATCGCGATATACCACTTCTTTAAATTTCACCGGGGTTTTTTTGCGAATCTGTTTACCAATAAATTGTAGATTTTCTTGCGCCTCTTTTGCGCTTTTTGCTTTGAGGACTATGGCAAATTCGTTTTGCTCGCCTAGCCCCGAAGGTTGCGTTTGGATGAAGGCAAGTTCATCATCTATCCAACCAACAAAATGTTCTTTTAGGCTGATATCGAGAAACTTCTCTAGCTTTTGGGTATTCTCTTGGTAAGCAGCAAACGATTCGGCATCGCTTTGCATAGTGTTTTCTAAGTTTTCGAAAAACGTTTCGAAAGAACCAAAGCCTAGCCCCATGTAGAATGCAGTGCGTTGAGGGCTTACTTTTAGGGTTTCACTTTTCCCATTACCGGAGTTCAGCAGTGCTGTAAGGTACGAGTCGAGCGTATCGTTGAGGTTGGTGTACCCCTCCATGCGTAACATGCCCTCTTCTTCCATTCGGAAAGAAGCTCCGGTAAATTTAAGCCATTGGCTGAGCGATACTACCGAAGGATCGGGCTGGGCAGTGTAGCACTGCATGTACTCATCGAGGGAGGCATACTGAAAGTAGAGGCGGAACATATCGCGTCCACTGATTTCTTGGTTAATATCGATAAAGGCGAAATCGCGCCCGATCACCGGCAAGTCTTTTTGTTCAATAGCAGCTTCGATTAGGTTGTGCCTGTACGATACCAGCAATAAGTTTTGAATGAAAGAGAGGTACAATGTTTCTCGCTCTGTGGGGTCGTACATTTCCACAATTTCCGTATCGAGATAGGTACGTCGGGTTACTTTGTACATATCGCCCACGAGGTTTTCGAGGTAGTGTTGTAAGGCGCCAAATTGGCTTACTTTTTCCAGGTCGATAATGTAGAGGAAATCGTAATCGTCGCGTTTGTACATGTGCGCCGAAATCAGTACGGTGCGCGAGCCAATCAAATCGAACAGGCGCTTGTTGTCTTTAATGAGGGTGTCTAAATAATCGGCGCTTGAGGTCAGCTCAGCAATATAAGGCTGTTGTTTGAGGTGTTGCCAAGGTTCGCTCTGGCTAATTTGCTCCCAATTCTGAATTGGCTCTGTTGTTTCCACAATGTAAATCGCATCTTTCGGGACTAGGTAAATAGGGCGGATGCTTTCCACAGGTTTAAGAAAATACCAATATGCTCCATAGCCGGCAACTGCTAAAACGAACACAAGGAAAATGCTGAAGATGAGTCTTTTTTTCATAAGTGATAGGGCGTTTCAAGAGAGGTTCTGAAAGATGAAGTACAGGGTTTTCTTCGGGTTGATTTTTCCATTTTTGAAGTTAGTAAAAGTCCACTTGAGTTCCATATGTGAGTGCTTTGATGGTGTAGAATCTTCCAAATGCAGAGAACCCCCTACCTTTGCCACAAAAAATGTATGATACCTATTGAACAAAGACAGACGGCAGTACAAATTCGGGCGACCTACCACGTAGTAGGTAACTACACCCCTTCCACAAAATATGTGTGGCTCGTTTGCCACGGTTATGGGCAATTAGCGCGATATTTTGTGCGACGATTCGATGTACTCAACCCCGACGAACACTACATCGTCGCCCCGGAAGGGCTATCGCGTTTCTACCTCGATAGCGACTACGGGAAGGTAGGCGCCTCGTGGCTAACCAAAGAAAACCGGACACTGCATTTAGAAAACCAGCTCGCCTATTTACAGCAGGTATATAGGCAAGAGATTGACCAACGCATAGACCTGACCAAAGTACAGTTAATACTATTCGGCTTCTCGCAGGGGGTCGCTACGGTTACCCGCTGGGCAGCCCACCAGCAAATTCCTTTTTCGAAACTCATCTTATGGGCAGGCTCTTTCCCCGGTGAGTTTGAGGAAGGGACGTTTCACTTTGTGCCCTCTACTGCCCAAATTTTTATGGTAATTGGTACGCAAGACCCCTACGCCAATTATTTCCGCATTGAACAGCAAACAAAACGAGTAGAAGCCATGCTGCTTCCCCCAAAGGTAATTACCTTTGAAGGAGGCCACGAAGTACGACGCGATGTATTGCAAAAGCTCGTGAGTTCATTTTGAACTTTCCTTAGCCGAAGTGGTTTTTCATACAAGAGCGTTGTATCAACATCTGTTCGTACGGCAATCTATTTAATCAAATTATTAAACACAGAATTTAGAGTAAGAACCATGGGAAAAGCAATTAATGTGACCGACCAAGATTTCGAAAAAGTAGTGTTACAATCGGACAAACCTGTATTGGTTGACTTCTGGGCAACGTGGTGCGGTCCGTGTATCATGATGGCACCTGTGATTGAGGAACTTGCCGAAGATTATAAAGACAAGGCGATTATCGCTAAATTGGACGTAGATGCCAACCCTGAAACTGCTGCAAAATATGGAATTCGCAGCATCCCGACCATGATGTTTTTCAAAGGAGGCGAAGTGGTAGATAAAGTGGTGGGTGCTTCGGGCAAACCCGACCTAGCGGGCCGTGTAGAATCGCAATTGGCATAAGGCTATCTTACTTTGTAAAAGTAAAACGCTACGATTTTTAAAACCGTAGCGTTTTTTATTCATTCCCAACGTATTTTTTCCACTAAGGCTATCGCTGCTTTTCCATATCGGTTGAAAGGATGAAAAAGGAATGCTCAGCATCAATTTCCACCATTTCCACCTGCAGCGGATTTTCTGATTTTAAGGCTATTTGCACTAAGCCGATATTGCCCGTTCGGTGGCCACTTTCTCCGCCCTGCGTTCTCCATTTGCGCTTGAGTTCGCGCAGCCCGTCTCGGTCGAGTTGGTTAATGGTTTCGCAACGATCGATTAAGGGCATCATCTTATCGTTTTTGATTACATTCCCCGAAATTAGCGTGAGCGTATCGTCGTGTTCATAGATGGCAAACGTACCTACCCCGCGCTGGTCGTCTTCACCTGCTAACAAGTTTTTTTCGGAAGAATAGAAAGCGATGTTTTGTGCCATTTCAATAAAAGCGGCAAAAACGCGCCGTCCTGTTTTAGGCGCATCGGAAAAAGAATTATTCAGATGTTCGCTGATATTGGCTAATATCTGAGGTTCAAAAGGGCCTTTGTAATACAAAATTACATGGTGGTTGTCCATTTGCACGTGGTAATCGAGCAGATTGAAAAGCATGTGTCGTTTGGTTTCCAAAATTTGTTTCAATTTAATTAATGTTAAGTTGGTTTGGAAGTAATACGCTAACTGTTGTGCCTTTGTTAACACTGCTGTCAACTAAAATCTTTCCTTCTAGTTTGTTGACCATCTCCTTAGTGATGTAAAGCCCAAATCCGTTGCCGGTATATTTTTCGGTTGCTCTGAAGAATAGGTCAAAAACCCGTTCTTGATACTCCGGCTGAATCCCTATGCCGTTATCGCTAACTTTAAGAACTACCCCATCGGGATGTATGTTCGCACTTACTTCGATGCGGTGTGTATCGCTATCATCACGTTGAAAACGAATAGCGTTGGAAATCAGGTTATTAAGAATTACTCTTACGCGTACAATATCGGAGTAGAAAGGGTGCCTACCTTGTATAGAAACTGTTTTATCGATTTGATGTACATGCGATAGGTAGCTAAACTGCTGAAAGCTTTCCAGTACGATTTGCTCTAGGTTTATTTCTTCAGGGTGTATTTCAGTGCGCGCATTTTTTAGCAAGTCGGTAATGTTATGCAGAAAAAACTCCTGCTGTAGCACTATTTTTTGCATCATTTCTAGATAAATAGTTTGATGCTCTTTGCCGTCTTCTTTCCTCATTAACTGGATAAGCCCCGATAAAGTACTCAGGGGAGCTTTTAAGTCGTGGGAAGTGCTATAGGCAAATAGTTCGACCATCCGATTCAGTTCGGCTAAATCTTCTGTAATGTGCTGTTTCTTGTTTTGTCTTTCTCTAAGTAGTTCTTTGTTGGGCATAGTTTCATAGATTTCACTTATAAAATATTATGAAAATAGCCTGCCTTGCTTGTTAACCTATTGATAATCAGCTATAAAAACCGTTTAATTATGTTTGATAATTAATGATATTTCATGCCTATACGAAATATCATGAGTGGGGTGGAAGATTGCCTGCAAAATTGTACTATTCCAAAAAAAAAGCAGCCTTTTTACAAGCTGCTTTATTTCGATTAACATAAGAATGCGACCTTAAAATTCAGCATTTTGTGGAGTTCTAGGGAATGGGATTACATCACGGATGTTTCCCATACCGGTGATAAACTGCACCATCCGTTCGAAGCCAAGCCCAAACCCACTGTGAGGTGCCGAACCAAATTTCCGCAGTTCTAAGTACCACCACATTTCTTCTTCGGGGATGCCTACTTCCGCCATTCGCCCAAGGAGTTGCTCTAGGTTGTCTTCGCGCTGTGAGCCTCCAATAATTTCGCCAATACCGGGGAATAGTACATCCATGGCTCGTACGGTTTTGCCGTCGTCGTTGGCTTTCATGTAAAACGCTTTGATTTGCCGCGGATAGTCGGTGATGATTACCGGCGCCTTAAAATGTTTTTCTACCAAGTAACGTTCATGCTCCGATTGCAAGTCGATTCCCCATTCTACCGGATACTTGAATTTATTCTTTTTATGCGGTTTCGAGTTCTCTAAAATGCGGATAGCTTCTGTATAGGTAATTCGCTGAAATTCATTTTCTACCACAAAACGGAGCTGTTCCATGAGTTTCATTTCGGGGCGTTCGTTTTGCGGTTTGCCTTTATTTTCGTCTTCAGCACGGTTTTCTAAAAAGGCGAGGTCGGCAGCACAATGCTCTAGCGCATAATTGATTAAATATTTTACGAATTCCTCGGCAAGGTCCATGTTGTCGTGCAAATCGTAAAATGCCATTTCAGGCTCAATCATCCAAAACTCAGCTAAATGCCGAGAGGTGTTTGAGTTTTCGGCTCGGAACGTAGGGCCAAACGTGTACACTTCGCCTAAGGAGAGCGCCCCAATTTCAGCCTCTAGCTGCCCCGAAACGGTAAGGTTGGTTTCTTTCCCGAAGAAATCTTCCGTAAAATCAATGGTGCCATCTTCTTTTAAAGGAGGGTTGAGCATGGGCAAGGTAGTTACCCGAAACATTTCGCCGGCTCCTTCCGCATCAGATCCGGTGATAATCGGCGTATGCAAATAGTAAAACCCTTTTTGATGAAAAAACTGATGGACAGCAAAGGCTACATTATGCCGAATGCGCAATACGGCACTGATGGTATTGGTGCGTGGGCGCAGGTGGGCAATTTCGCGAAGAAATTCCAGCGAATGTTTCTTTGGCTGAAGCGGGTATTTTTCAGGGTCGGCTTCGCCAAGCACCTCTATGCTTTCAGCTTGTACTTCTACGAGCTGCCCTTTCCCTTCGGATTTCACCAATTGGCCTATTACCGCTAGGCAAGCACCGGTGGCTACTCCTTTGAGGGCTGCTTCGGGGATTTGGACGAAGTCTACCACAACCTGAATATTTTCGATGGTGGAGCCATCGTTCAATGCAATAAAGGCTACATAATTGTTGCCTCTACGGTTTTTTACCCAACCGTTTACCAAAACTTGCTCCCCAATGCGCTCGCCGGTTAGCAAGGCTTTTATTTTTGTTCGTTTCACAATTTTCAAGATTTACGATAGAACAGAACTACCCACCGAACGGGTAGAAAAACATTCCCCCTCAAGAGAAGATTCTGAGGGGGAAAACGGATAAACGCAAAAAAAGGAGTTTCTATGCTTTATTCAAAGTAGTTTTTACAAGACGAAAAACGATTAGAACACGCGGGCATCGCTATCTTCCGAAAGAAGATGGTTTACTTCAGACCACGGCAGCCTGATCTCGTTAATAGTATTTTGGTTGCTGTTAGTTTCGTCGAAGTAAAACACGAGGTGGCTTTCGGTAAGCGATATTTTATCGAACATGCGCTTAGGGTCGGGCTTAAAACCGTTTGCTTTTGCTTTAAGGAGCGCGTATACTTCCTTAGCAAAGTCGGTTTCGGGCGAAAAAATCGTTTGTACTCGTGTACTGCGCTTTGCCGTTAGGTTGTAATTGAACGTAAGAACGTGGCTTTTTCTGCCATAACGCTCGCCAAAGTCAATATCTTTCTGGAACTGAACACTCACAAATTTGGGAGAAAGATGTGTAACCAGATAATCGAATTTCAAAGTCCCATATGTTATTTCCGCATTTTTATTTTGCAGATTGCGCATTTCGGATTTGAAATCGGCGATTGCTTTAGTCATTACGCGTTGTATACCTAAGTTGATTTCATGCTTTTCTTCAGGGTCGTTCCCTTCTGCTTCAGGATAGCTTATAAACAACTTAAAAAGCTCTGAAGGATTATCTTTATAGAAGTTTTTACGCTTAAAGGTAACTTCTTCGGGTATAGGAACCGACTCGTATGGAGCATGATGGAGTGGAAAAAGCACTCCTAAAAAGGTTAAACAAATCAGAATGAATTGATACTGCATTTCCGCACTTAATAAAATTGATTGAAAAAAATCAGAGATGTTAAAAGTTAAGCGGTAGCAATTATTAAAGCTGGGTAGTTTACAATGCCCCTTCTGTGTTTTTTAGATAGAGGCATCAATCTATAATTAAAAACTAGTGTATACCTGCGAGTATTATATCGGATATATACTTTTTTTGCCTACATCAGAAGTCGCCAACCGGCATTTACAAAAAGAAGGGCTAGGGCAAACGGAATGAGGTATTTCCAACACAAGTTCATGAGCTGATCGACACGTAGGCGAGGGTAGGTCCACCGAATCAGCATTTGCAAAAACACTAAAATCAACGTTTTGGCGAGCAACCAAAATGCCCCCCAAGCATAACCAGAAATGCTGCCTAAATCTCCGGTAGTATACTCAGCCAAACGCAATGTGCCTAAGTTAGGCAAAGGGGTGTTCCAGCTTCCCCAAAAAAGTACTACCCCAAGTAGGCTCACCAATAGCATTGCCCCGTACTCTGCCAACATGAACAACGACCATCGGAAACCGGAGTACTCGGTATGATACCCCCCCACCAACTCCGATTCCGATTCGGGTAAATCAAACGGTGCGCGGTTGGCTTCTGCCAACGAAGCAATAAAAAACACAAGAAACGAAAGCAACAACAAAGGCGAACGAAATACATTCCAAGTGAGGAACCCTCCTACAGAGCTAGTCTGCCATCCGAGTGCCTCAATGCCCAAAAAGTAGTTGGTATCGTTGGTGAACAAAATACCTTGCTGTAGGCTGATTTGATGTAAGTCGAGTGTTTGGGTAATCACGATGACTGATAGAATGGAGAGCCCCAGAGGAATTTCATACGAAATGATTTGTGCTACCGAGCGCATGGCTCCGTACAAGGCATATTTGTTATTTGCTCCCCAACCTGCCATCAAAATCCCGATTACATCGAGCGAAACAATGGCGAGGAAAAAGAAAACGCCAGTGTTTAAAAAAGAGCCTTGCAAGCCTGCCCCCAACGGAATTACTGCAAAGCCCGAAAATATTGCCAAAAACACTACGAAAGGTGCTGCCCGAAATAGAAAAGAATCTGCGGCTTTAGGGACAATATCTTCTTTTTGCAAAAGTTTTAGCAAGTCGGCGATAGTTTGCAACAAACCATATTTCCCTACCTCGTCGGGGCCTACCCGATCTTGGATGAATGCAGAAATCTTACGCTCAACATACACTCCTATTACCGTAAAGATGAGCAATAAAGCGAGGGCTAAAAACAGGGCAATAATCATATGAAACAATAATGAGGATGTTTACCTATGCATGCGCTAGGCGTACACTCAAAAGTACAGATTGATTGCCGAACGCCCGAAGATTTCGGTTACTTCTTCTTCTGCTTGTAAATCGGAACGGTACTACAGGGTTCTCCGAACATCAGGCTTTTTACTACCGGAATCAGGCGTTGGGTGAGCGCCACATACGCATATTCGGGTTGCGCAAGGTTGCTACACCCTTTGACGACTACCGGGCGGTTGGCAAGCGGTTCTAGCTCGATGGCATCTAGCATTTTCCGAGTGATTTCCCGTTCGAGTTCATCGAGCGAGCCATACACCACGGTTTCCGCATAGGGAGCGAGGTAGGTGGTAAGCAGCATTTGTGCCCACGATGGTACGATGGCATCGGCACTGCACTGAATGGCAACGTGTTTGCCCGCATACGCTGCCCAATCGTGCTCTTTCAAAAATGTACGAAAGTCTTTTTCGCGCAGCACCAATCCTTGGAAAAGGTTATCTTTTAAATCGTATATGAGGCGTTCGCCCCCAAGTTGATATTCACTTAAATCGAGGGTAACAATAGGGCTTTTCGCCACGCGGTTTACAATGGGTTGTTCCATAGGTTCGTAAGGATTTATCGTTGTTTCTGTAGGTTTTAACAGTAACAAAGGCAAGAAAGTTAAATTGTGGGAATCGTGCTGTATTTTCGTTGGTAAACTAAATACAATCCAACACATGGCTCGCAAATCGTCTTTTTCATTTTCAATGCGGATTATTCACCGCTATTTAGGTTTTTTCTTGGTAGGGATTATGGCAGTATATGCCCTTAGTGGTATTGTGCTCATCTTTCGGGATACCGATTTTTTGAAACAAGAGAGGCAAGTAGAACAACAGCTTAAACCTTATGCTTCGGAAAGCGAGTTAGGGCAACTGCTTCGAAAACGCAATTTGAAAATTCAAAAGCAAGAAGGTGATGTTCTTTACTTTACCGAAGGTACGTATAACCAAGCAACCGGCATAGCAGTGTATACTGTGAAAGAATTGCCTTTTATACTCGATAAAATGACCCACCTACACAAAGCAAAGACTGCCGATTCGCTTTATTTCTTCAATATCTTTTTTGGGCTTTCTCTGTTATTTTTTGTGGTTTCCTCCTTTTGGATGTTTACGCCCACGACTTCCGTTTTTAAGAAAGGAATGTACTTTACGGTGGGCGGCATTGTCCTTACTTTACTATTACTTTTCGTTTAGCACTTTTCAAACCGTTGAGGCTATAAATCGCCTAGTTGTGGGCGAATGACGATATCTTCGACTACCGAGCGAGGCGATATTTTGAAAGCAGTGTAGACCATTTCGGCGACATCTTCGGCGGTGCTGAACCGTTCTTCGGGGAGGTCGATACCTTCCCAACTTGCGGTAAAGGTGGCTCCGGGCAATACTGCCGATACGCGTATGCCATGTGGTTTCATTTCTTCGCGTAGGCAACGCGAAAAGCCATACATGGCATGTTTTGAAATGGCATACGACCCGCCGTTGGGGTATGCTGTGATGCTGGCAATGGAACAGATGTTGAAAATATGACCTGCTTGCCGGTTCATCATCTGAGGAATGAGACCTCGGGTGATGTCGTAAGCGCTGTACAAGTTAGTTTGAATCATTTTTTCGAGAGAACCTGCCTCTTCGTTGTGGATTGCCCCGGGGATAAATACCCCTGCATTGTTTACAAGAACTTCCACAGGCTTTTCAATGCGCTGCACAAACTCGATAAAGGTTTGGGTATCTTCCCGCACCGATAAGTCGGCGGTTTGCATGTAAAGGCTTACGCCATATTGTGTTTCTATTTCATTTTTGAGCGACTTTAAGTCATCGAAATTGCGGGCACAAGTCGCAATATCGAAGCCTTCTTGGGCAAATTTTTGAATAATAGCACGCCCTATGCCTTTACTTCCTCCGGTTACAACAATCATGTGTTAAATATCTAGTGATAAAAAAAAGAGTATCGTTCAAAACTAGGAACGATACTCCAAACTCTTGGTATCTACAGTGCTTTTCTGGGGTTATTCGTACCGAAGCGATTCTATCGGGTCGAGGTCGGCAGCCTTCCGTGCTGGGTAATAGCCGGAAATCACCCCCACACCTACGCATACTACCAGCCCGAGTACAATCCACAACCAAGGGACGATGAACACGCCATCGCCTACTAACCGCGAGACGAGGTTGCCAATCAACATCCCAAATAAAATGCCGACGCCCCCGCCCAAAATGCAGATGGTAATGGCTTCTACCAAAAACTGTTCGCGGATGCGTGCTGGCGTAGCCCCTAAGGCTTTCCGTACCCCAATTTCGCGGGTGCGCTCAGTTACCGAAACCATCATGATGTTCATCAGCCCGATGGAAGCTCCAATGAGGGTAACAAACGAAATGACACTCCCACCGATTTTCAACGTGCCGGAGATTTCATCGAGACTAGCCGCCACCGAATCACTTTTTTTAATTTCAAAGGAGTTATCAGTTCCGAGCGGGTCTTTGCGAATTTGGCGCATCAGGCCGGTAGCCTCTCCAATGGCGTATTCCATTTGCGAAGGGTCGTTAACGGTGGTTACAATCGCATAGGTAAGTTGCTGTTGTGCGCGAAACTTATTGGCATTTTCCAACGGGATGAACATAGATCGGTCGACCCCTCCACTCCCGAGTCCTCCGGTAGATTCTAGTACGCCTACAATGCGGAATTTATTCCCCCGAAAGCTGATTTGCTCGCCCAAAACCGGGTCATTTTCTTCAAAAAGCTGGTCGGTTATATCTTTTCCAATGATCGCGACCGCTGCGCCTTGTTCGAGTTCGAGGCGCGAGAAATTCCGTCCTTCTTTTAAAGTGTAGCTTTTATTATCTAAATAAAACTCATCAATGCCAATCACCGAAGTGTTTGGGTTGGTTTTCTTGGAAAACCGCTTCAATTCTGCAATGCCAGTAATGTATGCTTCGATGCTAATGGTATTACCCAAAGGATACTTTTCGCGAAATTCTGCGGCTTCTTCAAACGAAATACGTTCTACTGCCCTTGCTTGCACCCCATTACTGCTGCGCCGCCTTCGGGGGATGTCTTCGATATCGAAACTATTGGCACCAAAGCCTGATAGCCCTTCGGTAATTGAGGCTTGTAGGGCATCAATCGCCGTGAGGATTCCCACAAGTGCGGTAATACCAATGGCGACAATGGAAGCCGTTAATACCGTACGCAATAAGTTTTCTTGAATGGACTTAGCAGCCTCTTTAACGTTTTCGATGAAATTCATAAGCGGGGCTTTTGTACTTCGTTAGTTTATGTAAAAATAGTTGATTTTCCCCCGAAAGTTTCAAAAATTACATGAGATAGCCGATAACAGTGTATGCGGTTAATTAATCGGTTTTCCTGCCTGTTAAACTTTTTACATCGATTTGTTTTTGTAATGATACCCCCACAAACCCACAACTTGTGGAACGTATCTGAATTTAAATAGCATTCTTTATGAAAAAGATAGTATTCACTTTCCTAGCCCTATCGTTGGCATCCTTAACGCATGCGGCGTATTTACTTCTGCCAATGGACGAAACCCAAAAAAAACACTTAAAAGCCTATGGAATTACATTTTGGGTATTGCAAAACGAAGTAGAAGCCGAGTGGTTGCTCAATTACCGAGGCGGCAGCTTTATGTTTAACTACCTGCAAGATTTTGAAAATGAGCTTATTATCCGTGGAGTTACCTACGAGGTGATTTCCGATGCTCAAGCTTTGCAGATTAAGCAACAGATTGCCAGCCCCGAAGCTAACATGGATGTGATGAAGCTCGAAGTGGCACCTAAAATTGCGGTGTATTCTCCAAAATCGAAACAACCTTGGGACGATGCCGTAACGCTTGTGCTCACCTATGCCGAAATTCCCTACGATGTAGTGTTCGACGACGAAGTAATGATGAACAAACTACCTGAGTACGATTGGCTCCACCTCCACCACGAAGATTTCACCGGGCAGTATGGAAAGTTTTATGCCACCTATGGCACACAGCGTTGGTATATCGAACAGCAACGCGAATTTGAAAAGTCGGCGCGCAAGCACGGGTTTGGGAAGGTATCGGAACTGAAACTCGCCGTAGTGAAGCGTATTCGCGATTTTTGTGCCGGCGGAGGATTCTTATTTGCCATGTGTTCTGCCACCGATACCTACGACATTGCCCTAGCAGCCGATGGGGTAGATATCTGCGAAAGCATGTACGATGGCGACCCTGCCGATAAAAATGCCCAACAGAAACTGAATTTTGAAAACACATTTGCTTTTGAAGACTTCCGCCTTAAAATCAATCCGTACGAATACGAATACTCTACGATTGACAACATGGCAGGAGAGCGGGGGTTAAGCGAGAATAACGACTTCTTCAAACTCTTCCAGTTTTCGGCAAAGTGGGATCCCATCCCTACCATGCTCACCCAAAATCACGAGTTTTTGGTAAAAGGATTTATGGGGCAAACCACTGCGTTCAAGAAAGGATTGATTAAATCGGATGTGGTGATTATGGGCGAAAATAAAGATGCGAACGAAGCCCGCTACATTCACGGTACGTATGGCAAGGGTACTTGGACGTTCTACGGTGGGCACGACCCAGAAGACTACCGCCATTATGTAGGTGAAGAGCCTACCGACTTGAACTTACACCCCAACTCGCCGGGGTATCGGCTTATCCTTAATAACATTTTATTCCCTGCTGCCAAGAAGAAAAAGCAAAAGACCTAATTCGCAGCGATACTTGTTGCCCTGTAATCCCATAGGTTTCTCCTGTGGGATTTTTTTATGCCTTTGTAAGAACGCTTGTCTTCTTTAAGAATGCCTTATATGGAGCATAGAGGTGAGGGTTGTTCCAATAACATTTCTCCATACGCTTGGTACTATGAAAGAAGAGGCTTCCGTTCAGCTCCCTACTATTTCTCCATTTATTTTCTCTAATTTTGACACTCAATCGCTGAAAACAACCAAAGATATGCAACTGACCAACGGACAATATACCATCCAAGAAGTACCTGTAACCGCTATTGCCGAGCAGTTCGGTACACCGGTGTATGTGTATGATGCTGAGAAAATTATCGCACAATACAAGCGCCTTTCTTCAGCATTTCACGGGGTAAACGTAGAACTGAAATTTGCCACCAAAGCACTGAGCAACATCAGCATATTGAAACTGTTACGGCAACAAGGCGCTGGCCTCGATGTGGTATCGATTCAGGAAGCACACCTCGGCATAGCTGCTGGCTTCGCACCCAACGAAATTATGTTCACCCCTAACTGTGTAGATTTCAGCGAAATACAAGAAGCTGTAGCGTTAGGAATTCATATTAATATCGATAGCATTTCTCTGCTAGAGCAGTTTGGTAACCACTACGGCAACCGCGTACCTTGCTGCATCCGGGTGAATCCGCATATTTTAGCGGGGGGAAATTCTAAAATTCAGGTAGGGCATATCGACTCCAAATTTGGCATCTCTGTGTTTCAGATGCCCCATGTACGCCGTGTGGTAAAAACTCATAACCTAAAGGTCAACGGGCTGCATATCCATACCGGGTCTGATATCCTCGATACCGAGGTGTTCCTTACTGCCGCAAATGTGCTGTTCGATGCAGCCTCCGAAGGCTTTGACGACCTTGAGTTTATCGACTTAGGCAGCGGTTTTAAAGTTGCCTACCGCGAAGGAGATATTACCACAAATATCGAAGAGTTTGGCAAACGCATGAGCGATGCCTTCCGAACGTTTTGCCAACAATACGGTAAAAATCTTACGCTGATGTTCGAGCCGGGTAAGTTTTTAGTAAGCGAGGCAGGGTTGTTTATCACCAAAGCCAATGTAATTAAGCACACGCCTTCGGCAGTGTTTGTGGGAGTCAACTCAGGGCTGAACCACCTTATCCGCCCGATGATGTACGACGCCCACCACGAGATTGTAAACCTCTCGAACCCACAAGGCACCAAACGAGTGTACAATGTGGTTGGCTATATTTGCGAAACTGATACGTTTGGGAAAGACCGCGCTTTGAACGAAGTACGCGAAGGCGATCTAATTGCCCTAAAAAATGCAGGAGCTTATTGTTTTTCCATGAGTTCGAACTACAATTCGCGCTTGCGCCCCGCTGAAGTGTTGGTGTTCGAAGGCAAAGCGCACCTCATCCGAGAGCGGGAAACGATGGAGGACATCTTGCGCCACCAAGTCGATGTTTTCAGCAATCTGCCTCAAGAAGATATAACGGCTTGAGGTGTTGGGAATGCTTTATGATATACATTGTAATTCTTTTGCAATTACCTGCCCAAATAATCAGAAAGTAATGTGATAAACTCCTCTGACTGATACATCCTTTGCCCATCGTGGCCAATTCCGTCTACAATGTGTTTCGTGTGCTGATGGCTATCGGCATAGGTTAGGTTCATAAAATCGAACATGTTTTCGCCTCTTTCAAAACGGCTTGCTCCCAATAAAGCTGCATCGCAATCTGTAGTATTTAACGAAGGGTCTGAATCATTTCCATTCCCTAATAAATAGGCAATAGCTCTATCTTTAAACTGAGCATTGATTTCTTCTTGCATTGTATTACTTAAATACGAAGGGGCGTTGGAAAAGCCCAAAGGCCACTGATTGTACACCGGGCAGCTTGTAGGGGTATATAATTGCCCTGTGGTTGGGTTGATTCGCTCTGAGGTTGGGTAATAAAAATACTGACTATTGGCTACGATGTATCTGAAATTGATATCGCTGTTTTGGGTTTCTGCTCGATTGGCTGCAGCATACACATGCGTGAATAAGCCGCCTGATGAGTGCCCTGTTATAATGATTTGCTCTAGTACAGGAAAATACGTTTTATTGCTTAGCCGATTCAGTAGCGAGTCTATTATAGCAAAAGAGCTGATGGAGGAGCTGTTTTGGGCATTTTGTCCTTCTCTCCAATTGTTGTTTGACCAGTAAATTTCTGATGTCGTGGCTTCTGACTGAATGCGGAAAGAAGGGGCGATTAAAACAGTTTTATCATCTAACGATAGGTTTTCTAGGGAGGTAGTCATCCAATTAAAATAGTCGTCGCTATTACGGTTGGCACCGTGTATCACAATCACTGCCGAAGTCAATTCTTCCCAAGAGGCGTTTTCTTGGTAAATGGGATAGTTACTGTACAGCTCAAAGCGCTTGTCGTCTGCTAAATGAAGTGCCTCGGTGCAATCGGTGCTGGCACTTCCACAAGGGGCTTGTTTTGTGATGAGGTTGCTTTCTAACGTGGTAAACTGAAAGGTGAAATCGGTAGTGAGTTGTTGGTTTTCTGTGCCTATAGGTACGCTATTCAACCGAAATGAGTAGGTGGTATTGAAATCGAGATTTAGAGAGATTACCGCCCTAGAAGAGGCATTTTGATAGGCAATTTGTGGGGAAATTGTACGGTTTCCTCCTGTAATGGATAGCGCGTTCTCGAAAAGAGTGGGAGCGATGGCAGCGTCGAACGTAAGTACAACGCTAGCTGTCGTGCTGATATCGGTTAAATTATCCTGAATATTTGCACCGTTAATCGTCGCTGAAATAAGGCGAATATTTGCTGTACTAGTAATCTCTTCGTCTTCGGAGCAACCTATTAACAAAAAAGTGAGTAGAACGGCTAAAAATTGAATGCTTTTGTTCATAAGGCAAAGAACAGTAAAAAAACACTACTCATAACAAAAAAGAGTAGTGTTTTTTGTGATTAATTACAGAAAGGATAAGGACAGCTAGAACTCGCGTTGTTAGGGGCAAATTCGGCACAGTTAGGGCCACCGTAGGTATACTTGTTCCCAAAGGATTTAAACGCCCACGAGCCGGTATATTCCCAGAAAAGCCCTGTACCATCGTCTACGACATCTCCATAGATTTCAATCACTACACTACCTTCGTAGAGTTCAACCCCATCATCTCCGTTAAAGTTAATGCCGGAGTCTTCTGCCGTATGGTCAAACTTGCTGAAACACCCTCCAAAATAGGTGGCTATGCTAGATACGTCTTCATCGCGGATGAATAAAATATGCTCTCCTTCTTTCACGCTGATAGGCGGTAAGTCCATTTCTCTGCCATCGGAACCACCACCATTATTGGCTATACCGATGCCGTAGACACTCAAATCGGTAATATCTCGGTTAGCGCGTAAATGAATTGCTCTTTCTCGGTCGGTAGAACCAGAACCAGTAGGATCCGCCTCGAACGACATCACCCCTTGAAACTGTAAGGCATTCAAGAATAGTGGATAGGTACAATCAGATTCTTGCGTATTGGTAGAACTTGCCGCGCAATCTAACCCTCCATAAATCCACTCATCGCCTAGTTTATATCCCCAAGAGCCGGCATATTCCCAAGGTTCTCCTGTGCCATCAACGTTGGCATCGCCATAGGTTTCAATTACTGTAGGGCCACTAAATAATTCGATTGCGTCGTCCCCATTTTGGTTCATAGAGTTGGTTTCAATAATCAGCTCAAACTCGCTAATTCCTGTACCAAAATAGTTGCTTATGGTAGCTTCTTCTCTAGCCAATAGAATATCGTCTCCGGCAGCCACCGACACATTGGGCAAAGTAAATTCAATTCCATCAGTACCGCCGCCATTGTTTGCTACGCCTATTGAGTACACGCTCAAATCGGGGATATTGGCTGTTGCCTTTAAGTGCACGGCTTTTCCACCATTATTGCCAGAAGTAGTCCATAAAATTGCCATCACTCCTTTTAAGATAAGGTCGGTGGCTACATCGTTATCTACAATGGAGAACGAAACGGTTTGATTTCCTGGGTCATTTCCATTGACTAAGTTTGCAATGGAAATTTCGATAATTTCTTGCCCTTCTACATCGGTATCATCAGTGGTGGCAACTTCTATGGATGCTGATTGCTCGAATGCAGGAATAGTAATTTCCGTAGCGGATACGTTGAAATCGCTACTGACCGTTGCAGACCCGCCAAAGCTTAACGTTACCACTACATCTTCTGTAGTTGTTTCACTTAGGTTAGCCGTTATTGTAAACGCCCCCCCTTCTTCAACGGAGTTTGCAGAGGTACTCAATGTTACATTAGGAGTAATGAATGGAGAGGTTGTGAACGATAACGAAAAGCTTTCTTTTAAAGACTCCCCCTGAGCACCATGCCCGCCTGCATTTACCGTTAAGGTATACTCACTTGCGTAGTTCAGGTTTTGGAAAGAGAGCGTAAGAATAGAGCCGGTATCGTCGAGGCTTACTGAAAATGTTGCCGAATTAGATACAGAAACAGCGTTTGTAATTGCGGGTAAATCTACAGAGGTAGAAAAAACGATTTCTAGGCTCAGGCTGATGGGCGACACACCGGTAGCACCATTTTGTAACCTTCTTGCGCCTTCCGATACTTTTAGGACTCTCAATTCATTGGAGTTGAAGGTTTCATTTTCAAATTCATCATCGGAGCATGCTTGCAATACGAAGCATAGAGCCAAAGCTATGACGAGTCGCCCTGCTATTGTTACTATATAATCTTTCATTTTCATACTATTTTAGTAGGTAATTAATTTAATGTTTTAAAAGCGTCAGGAAATTGGTTAGGATCGATACTCCACAAATAGGGTAAGAGTAAATAGGTAGCAATCGTAATGAGTATGATGGAAATTATATTCATGATTACGCCGGACCTAACCATATCGGGGATTCGCAAATATCCAGATCCGAACACCACCGCATTGGGTGGGGTAGCTACTGGTAACATAAAAGCACATGAAGCGGCAATAGTTACGGAAGCCATAATCATTAAAGGATGTAGATTGAACGATAGCGCCATGGGAGCTAATACTGGTAATAGCATGGCAGTGGTAGCTAAGTTCGAGGTGATTTCTGTGAGTAAGTTTACCATGGCAACCAGTATCAGGATGAGTAGAATCATTGAAAATCCGTCCATCTGACTCATTTGTAGGGCAATCCACTCAGCTAAGCCAGTTTCGCTAAAACCTTTTGCAAGTGCCAGCCCTCCGCCAAAAAGGAGAATAATCCCCCAAGGTAGTTTTACGGCTTCGTCCCAAGTGATGAGCTGCCGTTTGTTGTCTTTAGTAGGGATGATAAACAGTGATACTCCGAAAAATACGGCGATAATGGTGTCGTCAATCGTTGGGATTACTTTTTCAAGTAATGACCGCGATATCCATGCAAGGGCAGTAAGTACAAATACAATTAAAACGGCTTTCTCCTCGTAAGAAGTCTTTCCTAATCCTTTGAGTAACCGTTGAATTTCCTCTTTACCTCCGGGTAACTTCTGATTGCGAAACTTATAGGCAACATGGGATAGGTATTTCCAACAGATAACGATTAATACTACTGAAATAGGTAGCCCGAAAGTCATCCATTGTACAAAAGTGATTTTGTAATTGTAGAGTTCTTCCAAAATACCTGCGAGTACTAAATTAGGTGGTGTGCCAATTAGCGTGGCAAACCCACCAATAGAGGCACTGTAAGCAATAGCAAGCATGAGTGCTTTCCCAAAGTCTTCGCCTAATTTGGGGTTATCGGTTGCAGATTTGAACTGCGTTACGAGTGCCATTCCAATGGGTAGCATCATTACCGATGTGGCAGTGTTGGAAATCCACATGGAAAGAAACCCGGTAGCGATCATAAATCCAAGAATAATTTGGGAAACGTTTGAGCCGATGATTGCAATGATATTCAGGGCAATGCGTTTGTGTAAGTTCCACCGTTCGATGGCGATGGCAATCATAAACCCACCTAAATATAAGAAGATGTATTTATGCCCAAACGATAAGGTAGTGGTGCCAATGTCCAAAGCTCCTGTAAGCGGGAATAGAACAATGGGTAATAAAGAAGCGACGGCAAGAGGCACGGCTTCTAACACCCACCAAAGGGCAATCCATACGGTAGAGCAGAACACGTGGTATGCCTCGGCATTAAGCGACTTTGGTTTGCCAATCAGTTCGAGTATTAAAAAGGCAATAGGACCTGAGGCAACTTTGAGATACGTAATTTGCTGTTTACTCATCATTCATTTCGCTTAAGACACTATCCACTACATTTTGGAGAAATTCCGCATTTTCCTCACTCATGATTGACAGGTATAACACCTCGCCATCGGCATCGGTAGTAATGATTCTTTTGGGTAAACCGGTCGCAGGCTTTTCCATAAAGAAAGAATAGAAGGCACAAGCTGTTAAATACGTCCCGATGGTAGAAGGATGGCTTCCGTCAGGGTCATAAAGGGTTAGGTTGGGCCGTAACTGGCGTGATTTCTCCCAGATTTCTCCTATCGGAACTACTTCGACCCCATGCTTTTCTCCAAGGGCGCGATATCCCTCAGAAATTTTCGATTGCATGAGTGGGTTGTGTGCTCGTGCCCATGTCATATATAAAATGGGGGTAGCGCCTTGTGCCTTCACTAAGTTGATAAACTTGCCTCCATACTCCATGAATTGGTCGAGGTTATCCAGGGTGCTTAGGCTATGATTTTGCAGTACTACAAAATCCCACGTTCCTTCGGTGATGTGTTTTCGGGATTCTAATCCTTTATCGCCCTCCCAGTGTTGTTTCCATGTAGTGCCTCCGGCGGTAGATTGCCGTGCGATAAGGACGACAGCCTTATCCGCTGAGGCCATGGTTTGGACTGTCTGCGGAAGATTCCAAAAGTACGTATAGCTGTTACCTACAAAAAGAACCCGTAAGGTATCTTTACTCTGAGCTTGTGCACTGAACACAAAACTCAGCATGCATATCACCAGAATATAATACCGTGTTTGTATCATAACTACTGATTTACAGGGGTTGGATCGAATAAACCAGGTATCGGATTAGGAATATTGATATTTCTATCAATTTCAGACTGAGGATAGATAAATCGTTGTGG
The DNA here is from genome assembly GCA_964394585.1 of uncultured Roseobacteraceae bacterium. Taxonomy (GTDB): domain Bacteria; phylum Bacteroidota; class Bacteroidia; order Cytophagales; family Flammeovirgaceae; genus CAYUJH01. The sequence continues at coordinate 8,361 of CAYMYI010000014.1, read as the reverse complement.
TAAAGCAGAACCTGTATTTGGCACTACTGGTACACGAACGGTGGCTTCATTACGTGTTCTGCGGACATCGTTAAATACCTCTACCTGATTGAAGAATGTGATATATCGTTCCTCTAAAATCTCTCTTAAAAGTGCATCGTTAGAAGAAATACCCTCTACGTTTTCGATTCCTCCGGCACTGAAATCTTCGGTTTGATAGGCATCGTATCGTAAGTCAGTAGGGGAAGGGTTAATCAGATAGCCTCCGCCTGCCATAAATGCCCTAAACTCGTTTAAGTGCAGTAACCCTGTAGCAAAATCAGCCGACCGTATGCCCGCTTCTGCAAGGATTAATAAATTCTCTTGATAGGTTACAATAGGTTCGGCAACCGTTTGTCCGGCAAAACCTTCAGGACTTTGGTTGGGTTGAAAACCAATTGAGTTAGATTCGAATAAGAAATTGTATCGTGCGGTTTCATCGGTTTTATCATTTCCCCGATACTTTGTGAAATCGGGACTTGTGCTTGCATCTGGCGATACTAAGCTTATAATGAAGTCAGAAACCACTAAATCGGGGCCTCGGGTGCCATTGGCAAAAAACTGCCAATTGAGGTTAGAAGCTTCTAAGGCATCGGTATGTGGGGCATACATGGAATTTGCAAAATTAGCAATGCCATTTTGAGCTGCCGAATAGGCTAGGGCATATTCCTTGGTATGCATATAAAACCGTGCTTTGAGTGTATAGGCAACTTGAGTCCAAGCTATGGGGTTTCCATCAAAATATATATCGGTACCGCTAGCTGGTCTGCCGGTATTTTGGCTTAGGTTGGAAATGGCTTCATCGAGTAATGCTTGAATTTTAGCATATACCGTTATTTGCCCTTCAAATGAAGGATTACTAAATTCAGGGCTGACTAGCTCATCGAAGGGAATATCGCCATATAGCGATGTGCCTGTTCCTAAAGAAAGAGCTTGCAATACCTGGGTAATCCCGATGGTAACCCCTGATACGCCTTCTTCTGTAGCGGCATCTTGTGCAAACTTTGCATTGCGGTAGCTGTTCACAAATACATCGTCCCAAAGGTCGTCGAAATCGCTGGTAGTTACTGTATACATCGTATATCCTTCGTGTTGGCGGTCTATACCAGTGTAGGCTCCTGAGAAAATCCCTGCTCTTCTGGCTGTTTCACCATTTTGTAAAATCATCTGCCCCACTTCTGCAGTGATTAAAATGCTCTGATAGCTCGTAGAAGTAGGGTTGTTAGGGTTAATATTGATGTCGCCATCGATGAGGTCGGCACAGGAAAACACCCATATGAGCGGTGTTATCATTAGTATTCTATATAAATATTTCATTTTCATCAGTTTTAGAAGTTTAAGATTGCGGTAAACACATACGACTTGGTACTAGGGTTATTGAAGTAATCAATTCCTCTGGAAGCACTCACACCCTCTAAATTTGTATCGGGGTCGTTTCCTTCAAATGCTGACCATAAAAATAGGTTTCTACCCGTAGCCGATAATTCGATAGAGCCAATCCCATATTTTTTAAGCCAGTTGTTCGATAAGCTGTACGAAAGGACAATCTCCCGTATGCGACTCCAAGAACCATCTTCTATGTATAATTCATCGTTACCGTTTCCAAAGAAACCCCCATCGGCTAAGTACCAAGGCTCTGTTAGGGCAACCGGGCCTGCACCAAAGTCTCTTACTACCCCTCTAAATGTAGTGCCGGCGGGGATCACCTCACCGTTAAAATCTAAGATGTTTTGGTTGGTAGTAGTCTCTACGCCAGACTCGCCCCAAGTACCAAGGTTATAAAGCACGGACTTGGTCCCTGCGTAGATGTCGGCACCTTGTAGTGTTTCAAATAAGATGGAAAGCCCAAAGTTTTTGTAGCGGACATTCGCTACAAAGGAGCCTTGCCAATCGGGGTTGGGGTCGCCAATTACTCCCTCTTCACCGTCTTGGACTGGGAAGCCGTTTTCATCAAAGACGATATTGCCGTTGTCGTCTCGTAGGGTTCTAGAGCCAAATAATACCCCGAACGGTTGCCCTTCAATTACCCTAGAGTTTACAGCAGCAAGGCCACCAATGTTGATGGACTGCACATCGAACAAATTGGTTACCAAGTTTCTGTTGCGAGTGAATAACACATTGGCCGATACCGATAAGTCATTCGTTTTGATAAATTGATAGCCTAAATCAATTTCGATTCCTTTATTTTCTACATCTGCGCCATTGGCTGTGGTTCTATCAAACCCTTGTGTATTGGCAATAGGCACAGGCAAAAGCAAGTCTTGGGTTTCATTGTAATAGTAGGTGGCACTTAAAGAAAGTCTGTTATCGAAAAAGCGAAGGTCGGTTCCTATTTCAAACTCTCTTTTTCGTTCCGGCCTTAAGTTTGGATTTCCTAACACAACACTGGGGGTAAATCCACCATTTCCGTATAAGGCAACGCTTAAATCGCCGCCCCACTCGTCGGCATAACGCGGTTGCACAATTTCGTTGTTAGTCGCATACCTGGCCGGTTCTTGCCCTACTTCTCCATACGATCCTCTTAGCTTACCAAACGAAAGCACGTCTATGTCCAACATATCGGTAAACTGCCACGCTACCGACAAAGAAGGGAACAAAAAGGTAGGATCGGCATCACTACCAAACGTAGAAGAAGCTTCGCCTCGTAACGTACCGGTTATAAATAGCATGTTGGCAATATCTAACGATACTTCCGAGTATGCAGCTACTTTGCGCGTTTCTCCTATCGTACTCAGTACAGAGCGGTTATCGGGTAAAGCGTTATTGATATCTCTGGTACCGCTGGCCACGTCGGCAAATTGAATAAAATTGACTATTTCGTTTCTTGAAGTAGTCGCCTTGTTTACGTTGTAATTAAATCCTACCAATACCGATGCTTTCACCTTAGGGGTAAGTTCTTTAGTAGCTCTGGCTATTAAGTCAGTATTAAAAATGGTACTTCTTCTAAGTTCACGCTCAAATAAACCTGTTCTGAACGCTCCGGAGGCAGATCCTGGGGTGAAAAACTGTGTTTTTTCTTCGGAATACGTATCGATGCCTACACGAGCAAACACTTCTACCCACTCTACAGGGGCATAGGTTAACTTGAAATTATTGATGAAGCGATCCACGTCTGCAATATCCTCTTGCTCATTGGTAGTCCAAAGAGGATGGTTATACACCGGGTTTGCCGAACTCCCTAAATATCTTCTGTACGAACGATGTCTGTTTTCAATGGGTGAGGCATCAGGGCCGGGGTAATAACTGCCACGATAACCGGCATTTTCGAAGTCGGGTGGAGTGCGGAGTAAGCCTAAGTACAATCCTGAAGACTGCGCACCTCTTCTAATTCGGTTAGAGGTAGTCTTCGTATATGCTGAGCGGACATTTAGAGTGAGTTTATCATTCAACAATTGTTCGGCATTTACCCTCGCCGTAGTTCTATTATAATCGGAATTATTGACGATGATACCCTCTTGATTTAAGTTGCTTAAGCTGAAAAATATTTTTCCGGTTTGGTTCCCTGCCGATAGGCTCAACGCATTTTCAAAAAAATGGCCTGTCTGAAAAACCTGATCAAAGTTTTCATCTACAAAGGTTTCTTGCGAATTTTTATTAATGATAGGATAATAAACTCTTCCTCCTTGATCTATAAAGAACTCACCATTGGTATCAAAATCATCTGGTCCCCCTGAACGGTCGGCAATTTTATCGCCCCAGGAGTCGCGTGCAGTCGGATTGAAAACTCCATTATTTCCTTGCCCAAATTTAGTTTGTAGGGGGTACCTTCTGTTAATCTGGTCAATCGATAAGGTAGATTTTAAGGAAACTTTTAGCTTTTGATTGTACTGCCCACTTTTGGTAGTAATTACAATTGCCCCATTTAAGGCAGAAGTACCCCACAAGGCAGCAGCCGGGGCACCTTTCAATACGCTAATATTGGCAATATCATTGGGGTTGATATCATTCAGGCGAGATTGTTGTGCAATCTGATTGGTTCCTCTGTTATCGTTATTGATAGGCACACCATCTACAATAATCAAAGGTTGGCCATCGCCCAGAAGCGTGGAGGCCCCTCTAATTTGGATGTACGCTCCTGCCCCCGGATCACCTGAGTTTCTTCGTATGGTTAGCCCGGTAGCCTTACCCGATAGCGAGTTGAGCAGGTTAGGTTCTGCAGCCTGTTGGATTACCTCGTCTTTCACCTGAGAGTTGGCATACCCAATTTCGTCTTTGTCTTCCTCAAACCCTAATGCAGTGATGACAACATCATCGAGTTGCGAGACATCTTCCTTCAACACAACATCGATGTTTGTTTTGTTACCAACTTCGATTCTCTGAGTGATATACCCTAAAAATTTGAATTCGAGGATTGCATCGCTTTGAACCGATAGGTTGAATTTCCCATCGAAATCTGTAATGGTTCCGTTTGTGGTGCCTACTTGAACCACTGTGGCGCCAATGAGAGGCGCTCCGGCCTCATCTTTAATACTACCTGTTACCCTTACTTGCGCTAGCCCTTCAAGGCTAAACAAGAGGGCAAAGCATAGTAATGTACCGTGTAAAATTCTTTTCATTTTCATAGTGTTTAGTTAGTGCTTTAGTATTGTGTCAAGATGTTTAGTATTTTCACTTTGGTGAAAAACGTCATCTTTAAGACACAAACAATTGTACTTGAAATCTAAAAATCTGAATATTGTTTTGTAAAGTCGTTGTTTTAGGAAATTTTATTGTCTTTTAATGTATTTTATTGATTTTTTATTCTGTATACCTTTGAAAAACACCTTAAACAAGCGCAACAGATAAGTTGTCATTTTTACTATGTCGAGTTCTTATCAAGAATTAGTAGATAAGCTGCAGCAACTTTTTGGGTCTTTCGATGCTGAAACCAAGCGTTTTGAAATAGCGAATAACTCCATTATTGCCAGAAACCTTGGGTATAGTGATGCCCAGTTTTCTAGACTCATCAATGGTACTGCCACAGAAGGGGAATATGTTAGAGCCAACCAAAATGTAGATCGGATTTTAAAAATTCGATCGCTAGAAACGCAACTTGAAAAGTTATCTTCACAGCCCAACACGCTTTCTCTGAAGCCAACATGGGTTGTTTTGGCAATCGTTTTTTTTATCGCATTTATAAGCGTACTTTTTCTTTTTTTCTTTCAGAAAGAGCCATCAGTAGAGGTGGTAACCCCCGAAAGAGACTATACCTTGAATTGGGCATTTGAATCGTCGTTTATCAACCCTTTTGTAAAATTAGACGATCTCCCCGATAACTGCGACTACCCCTGTTATAAATACCAAGGCAAGTGGAACTTAGAAAAAAGCTATAAACTCCCCTTTTTTAGAGAGCGAAATGGGTTTCACTATCTCGCAACGGAAGTAGAAATGTATGGCAGGTGCATGGTTGAGAAAAGCGAAAAAGGCGATCTGATTGAAGGCTATGAATACCAAAAACATGAAATTTGGTACGATCTCCAAGAACGTAGCATCGAAGCTTTCATGATTAACAGTAATACACCAAGCGAAAACTATCAGCAATTAGATTTCGAACAGGAGTCGTCTTTCATTAAAGTGGCAAACATCCATACCTTTTTTAGAAATGAGTTTTTGATTGGAGATACAGCCATTTACAGGACAGGGAAGGTAATTGGTAGAGATTTGGAACTGGTTCCACGCGAAGTGCTCAAAGCGGATATACGCGATGAAGCAAAGCTCAACGATATTGCACAAGAGTTAAATAGAATTATCAATAACCGCCTTGAAGATTTTTCCGTCCCCATCCAGTGCTCTGAAGCGCTTCTTATCAGCGAAAATCCGGCAGATATCGAAGATGGCGACAAAATGAGTTTCCAATGCCAATTAACAACGGGGGGCTTCCCCATCACCTATGTGAAGACCTACATCTTAAAAGACCAGTACATTAAGAATGACTGCGTTTCAGAGGCAGAATAAGGCTATCCCTCTCAATGAATCGAACAGAGACTTTTTATATACTTAAAACGAGACGTACAGTCTGCCGCTGCGCTTGGGAACGTTAGGGTCGGTTTTAGAAGAAACTTATACTACCCCAAAAGCCCTCGTATTAAGAATAATGATGCAAAAGCTATAATAGCATATAGTTCAGGAAATACTGCCAAGATTAAGGCTCTACCGAAAATATCATCGCCAGAACCAATGCTGTTGATACTACTGGCGCATACTCGACCCTGATACATTCCCGAAAACAATCCGGCTAATCCGAGAGCCAGTCCGCCTCCAAGTACACCAGCGCCCTGTAAAAGGGTGATTTCTGCGGAAATAAGGTCTTGCAAGATAAAAAAACCGGCAAATCCATAAAGCCCTTGAGTACCTGGTAAAGCACTTAAGACAATGAAGGAGCCAAAAGAGTCAGGCCGTTTTTTCAAGGCTCCTACCGATGACATTGCTGCCACAGCGGTACCAATAGCGCTGCCGCATCCCGATAAACCTACCAAAAGTCCGACTCCTATAAAAGCTAAAGTAAGTGCTGTTGCGTCCATAGTATTTAATTATTTAATGAATGATTTGATTAGTTTTTTTAAACGGCTTGTAAGGTAAGCCTTTCCCTTGGAAACCGGCGTTTCCATAAAACTCTACAAAAGTTAATCTAAGTGGATGAACAAATGAACCTAAGGCTGCAATGCAAAAATTCAGTGTATGTCCAAATAATAGAAACAGTACACCGATAGCAACACTAAGCACGCCTCCCTCCATGATTTGCAGCCCTATCTGGTTAACCACCAGACCGAGAACAGAGGAAGCCAATCCGAGTGCAAAAAGCCTTACGTAGGATAGAATATCGCCCAGTATTCCTGTGAAAATGAAAAATAAGGTAATAAATGATCCTCCGATTCTTCGAATTATTGAAATGTCTAACTCATGGAATAACATTACTAACAAAATACCTATTACGAGTAGATACATTTTCAACTCTCCCAATACATCTAAAGCTGTTATTTCTTGCATGTCTACAAGAAAAATCCAAATAAGACTGAAAACGATCAGTAGCTTACCAAACGAGGAGACAGCATATTTGTATCCTTCGTAGTATATTTTGTTATAAATTGATAGAATAATCCCTGTCAGAATTTGGATTACCCCAATCATCAACGCTACATTGAATGCATTAAACACCACGGTGCTATCGTCGGGGATAACCACCCAAGCAGCGAGCTGACGAATCCACCCAATAGGATGATCTGGTAACAGCATGATTCCAAACAGGCTACCCGACTTGATTAACCCCATAACCATGGTTACAACTCCTAAAATGATACCTAGTATAGCTGCTTTCTTATTGTCCTTAAAAAAGGTGTGATACCCCGCGATCATTGCGATGGTTAAGACAAAGCCGTAGCCTATATCCCCTAAACAGTAAGCGAAAAGAATTGGATAGAAAACTGCCAAAAAGGGAGTGAGGTCTGTTTCATGATAATTGGGCAGCTCAAATAACTTGGTAATAGGCTCAAAAAGCTGAGGGTATTTTTTGTTTTTCAGTAAAATAGGCACATCCTCATCCTTTTTTGGGATGTGGATTTGCCATGCCACCTGCTCATTTTTCAAAAATCGCTTAACTTCTTTTTCTTTATGTACCGGAAACCAGGCTATCATTGAAATAAACTTGCCCTGAGCATGTTCTTTGAAATTAGCTTGGACTTCTGTTAAGGCAATACTATCCTCAGAACGGATAAGAAACTCTTTTAAATCGGGTAAGTAGGAGTGGTATGCGCTTAAAGAAGTTTTTAACGCTTGCAGCTTTGAGTTTAACTTACCGATTTCAGCTCTTAAATCAGAAGGTGATATTTCGGGTAATGGAAAGCTTTCGAAGGTGTTGTCAATTTCTTCCTTCTTTGTAATGATGACAAAATACCGTGTAGGGCCTAACTGATTTACAGTTTCAATAAGAATCTGAGAGGTATCAATTTCATTGAATTTCTTTTGATCTATCCTGCCTAAATAAATATGAAACCCTTGGTCTATGAGCAGTTTAAATTTATGGTAGTCATAATCTCCCCAAGGTGAAAGTTGACTTTCTCTTTTTTCTAGTTTTTCAATTTCCTGTCTTAGTTTATCTATATTCTCCTCAATTTTTAAGAGATCAGTTATCACCTCTGATACCTTCTTGTTTTCTTCTCCATGCGAAGTGTTTGTATGCTCATGCTCTACTTCAAGAAAACGAATGAGCCTTTTGACTATGTTCTGTTGGTGGATTAAAGATTCTGTTTCTTCAGGGGTATTGATTCTAACCTGCTCAATATGTAAAAGCCCAAGCTCCTGCATAGCATTTGTAAGCTTCTCACGTTGGCTCTCAAGTGTCATCAATATTAATTTCCTAAACTCTGT
>CAYMYI010000013.1:53389-54260 GCA_964394585.1 uncultured Roseobacteraceae bacterium | reverse complement strand
ACACTAACTTGGCCTTTCTTCTTGAAGATTTGAAAGATGATTTTGAATCGAGCGAATTTGGGGCAGTGTTCGGTGCGGGAATCCACTATCGATTCACCGGCGAAAATTGGTTGATTATTGACGCTCGGTATGGCTTGGGCCTTTCCGACATCATTAAAAATGATAATGTAACTATTAATAACGGCGGATTTAGCATCAACGTAGGAGTTAGTTTCCCACTTGGCAACTATTAAACCGTTAATTTTTCATCTTAATTTTTGATAGTAAAATGATTAGAAAACTTTTGATATATCTCTGCGTGGCAGGCATGTTTATAAATGCAGGCTGTAAATCGATGAATAACACTGCCAAAGGTGGTGCCATTGGCGCTGCAGTAGGTGCTACTGCCGGTGGACTGATTGGTAAAAAATCGGGAAATACGGTTACCGGCGCTATATTAGGAGCTGCCGTTGGTGGCGTAGCCGGTGCTGCAATTGGTAGATATATGGATCGGCAAAGCACGGAACTAGAACGCGAACTAGGGGAAGATGCTACCGTGGAACGTGTAGGCGAAGGTATCCACATCACGTTCGACTCAGGCATTTTATTCGACGTAAACTCTGCTGAGTTACGCGGTGTAGCCAAAGAAAATCTTGCCAAACTTGCCAACACGTTGCAAGAGTACCCCGATACATACATACTCGTTGAAGGGCATACCGATAGCTCGGGTTCCGACGAATACAACCAAAAGCTTTCGGAGCGCCGAGCCGCTTCGGTAAGTAGTTATTTGCAGAGTAAGCAAATTAGCAGCAGCCGCCTCATTACGAAAGGCTACGGAGAAAGCCAGCCAATTGCTTCAAATGAAACCACTGCGGGTAAGCAGCAAAACCGT
>CAYMYI010000013.1:36595-53379 GCA_964394585.1 uncultured Roseobacteraceae bacterium | reverse complement strand
GATCTACGCCAATGAAACCCTGAAAGAAAAAGCAAAAGATGGTGAAATCTAAGCCGCTTTTGACATCTTAATAAAAAGAAAGGCTGTTCCGTAAAGGAACAGCCTCTTTTTTTGCACATTCAGATGCTTATTCTGCTCCTGCTTTTGACTGTGCTGAACGTAGAGCTCTTGGAATTTCTACCGACGCTACAGTTACCAGCGGATTATTCAAGATTGTGAAATTATCTGCAGGAATACTTCCTACTTTCACAGATTTACCAAGCTCCAACCCTTCGATACTTACTTCGATGTTATCAGGCATGTTTTGAGGCAACGACCTCACTTTAATCTTGCGAAGCTTTGTTACCAATTTACCCCCTTTCTGCAAGCCCGGCGAAGTACCCACAAACGATACCGGAATTTCCATTTTAACTTCTTTATCGTCTTGTAACAACAAGAAGTCAGCATGTAAGATTACTTCGCTAACCGGGTGAAACTGAATATCTTGTAAGATACATTTGTACTCTGTACCCTCAATGTCCATATTCACAAAGTAAACATTCGGCGTATACACCAAATCGCGGAACAAAATCATGGGTGTGTAAAAATGCACATTTTCATCGCTACCGTACAGCACGCAAGGCACATTACCTTCTGCTCTTAGCGCTTTCGAACGTTTGGTACCTAGCTCGTTGCGCTTGTACCCAATCATCTCAATTGTTTTCATTTACGTAATTAAATTGAATAGTAAAACATGTATAAAAATTTGGTACTCAGAGGGCAAGCCCTCTCCCATCCCAAAACATGATGGCTACTCGATACTGAACAACGCTGTGTTCAGTTCTTGTACGTTTCTTTAAATAAATAAAGAACTGATCGACTCGTGGTCGTGAATTTTCCGAATGGCTTTGGCGAACAAATCGGCTACGGTAAGTACCCGAATTTTCGACGATTTCTGCTTAGGCGGAATTGAATCGGTAATTACCACTTCTTCCATCACAGAATTTTCAATCCGATCGTATGCTGCTCCCGATAACACCCCATGCGTACAAATGGCACGCACACTCAAAGCTCCTTTTTCCATTAACATCTCGGCGGCATTGCACATAGTCCCTGCCGTGTCGATGAGGTCATCTACCAATATCACGTGCTGGTTGGTTACATCGCCAATTAACTGCATTGAAGCAATTTCGTTCGCACGGGTGCGGTGCTTATCGCAAATCACCATATCGGTTTTAAAGAATTTTGCATAGGAGCGTGCTCTGCTTACTCCCCCGACATCAGGTGCTGCAAAAATAAAGTCGTCGAGATCGATATTTTGCAGGTAAGGCACAAAAATCGCCGAACTTTGCAAATGGACTACCGGAATATCGAAGAATCCTTGAATTTGCCCTGCATGCAACTCGCACGTAACTACGCGCGAAGCTCCTGCGGCTGAGAGTAAATTGGCAACCAACTTTGCCCCAATTGCCACACGGGGTTTATCTTTTCGATCTTGCCGTGCATATCCAAAATAAGGGATTAACACCGTTACGGTATTTGCCGAAGCTCGCTTTGCAGCGTCAATCATTAAAAGCAACTCCATTAAGTTTTCAGATGGCGGCATGGTCGATTGAATGAGAAAGACTTCACTTCCGCGAATAGATTCGTTGAAATAAGGTGACATCTCTCCATCGCTAAAACGCTGCACGGTTAACTCTCCTAACTCTTTCCCATAGCAATGCGCTATTTTCTCAGCCAACGTTTGCGTTCCCGACCCTGAAAATATTTTTACTGAAGACATGGATATATGTTTGACGTGTTGACAGAACTAATTTTAAGGAGTGTGGAAAACTTTTTGAGGAAGCTAGCGCTATTTCTTTGAAAATGAAGCAGTTTGAGCTCCCAATGTATTTTTCAGGCGCAAAGTTAGAAAGTTTTATCATTAATCGTTCACCATCTGATAAACTATTTCAAATTCTGTAATAACAAAGTAGCGTGCTAGTGTCTTTTCAATTTTGAAGTACATTTACCATCAATTTTGAAAATGTAACACGTATGAATTCTCTGCCCCTTTCAAAACAACAACTGCTAGAAGCTCATCAGAATATCGAAGCGCTCATTCACAGAACACCCATTCTTACTTCTCGGAGCTTGAACCGTATCGCTGGCACCTCGCTCTTTTTCAAATGCGAAAACTTCCAAAAAATTGGCGCTTTTAAAATGAGAGGAGCCTCTAATGCGATTTTCAACCTCTCAGACGACGCCAAGGCAAAAGGAGTTGCAACGCATTCTTCGGGCAACCATGCGCAAGCCATAGCCGCTACTGCCCAAACCTTAGGGCTAAAAGCTTGGATTGTAATGCCTGAAAATTCGCCTAGGGTAAAAAAAGCGGCGGTTGCCGAATACGGTGCAGAAATCATCGAATGTGCTCCTACATTGGCAGCGCGCGAAACTACACTGAAAGAGGTAGTACAACGCACAGGCGCTACGTTTATCCATCCATACGATAACTACGACGTAATTGCCGGGCAAGCTAGTTGTGCCAAAGAACTGATTGAAGATGCTCCTCTGCTCGATGTAATCATGGCGCCTATCGGAGGGGGTGGGCTGATGAGCGGTACGCTGCTCAGCACACACTATTTTTCGCCCAATACCCGTGTGATTGGTGCTGAACCTAAAGAAGTGGACGATGCCTATCGCTCGTTACAACTGGGAAGCATTCAACACAATACCACCTTAAATACGATAGCCGACGGGCTGAAAACGGACTTAGGGGAGAAGACCTTTCCCATCATTCAAAAATTAATTACCGAAATCATCACGGTGAGCGAGGCAGAAATCGTCCAAGCCATGCGCTTAATTTGGGAACGGATGAAAATTATTATCGAGCCTTCGTGTGCCGTGCCATTTGCCGCCGTGTTGCAACAACCTGCAAAGTTCGCCAACCAACGCGTAGGGATTATCCTTACCGGTGGCAACGTTGATGTTGAACACCTTCCTTTTTAAGAAAACACCATGGCAGAAAAAGAGAAAACTTCGTGGACTGCTCAGTTTAATGCATTAGGAAATTTACCCCGTTTCTTCCGACTGATATGGGAGACTAGCCCCTCTATGACGGTTGGGAACGTGCTGTTACGCCTTGTGAGTGCGGCAATTCCGCTTTCTATGCTCTATGTTGGTAAACTCATTATTGATGAAGTGATTGCCCAAGCGCAAAACCCAACGCAAGATTTGACACACCTCTGGGGGTGGGTTGGGCTTGAGTTAGGCCTTGCTATCCTCTCCGACATTATTTCAAGAGGAATCAGCCTGCTCGACTCGCTCTTAGGCGATTTATTTGCCAACAAAACCTCCGAAAAACTTATTAAACATGCCGCTACGCTCGACTTGTACCAATTCGAAAACGCCACTTTTTATGATAAATTAGAGCGAGCACGTCGCCAAACGGTGGGCAGAGTGATGCTGATGTCGCAAGTATTATCACAAGTTCAAGATAGCATCACCTTAGTTTTTTTAGGGGTGGGTTTGGTCGTGTTCAACCCTTGGTTACTTCTAATTTTAGTGGTGGCAGTCATCCCCTCGTTTATTGGGGAAAGTTATTTTAACGAACGAACTTACTCTATTTCGAAACGATGGACACCGGAACGCCGCGAACTCGACTACCTCCGCTACATTGGTGCAAGCGACGAAACCGCTAAAGAAATCAAGATTTTTAACCTATCAGATTTTTTGGCAACTCGGTTTAAAGAAATTGCCCATCGGTACTACCTCACCAATCAAAAACTCAATTTAAAACGGGCATGGGTAGGTACACTACTTGCTGCTATTGGTACACTTGCCTACTATGGAGCCTATGTATTTATCATTTTGGAAACTGTAGCCGGGGCTATCACGCTTGGCGATCTCACGTTTTTGTCAGGTTCGTTTGGGCGCATGCGAGGACTACTTCAGGGGATTATGGGGCGTTTTTCAAGCATTGCACAAGGGGCATTATACTTACAAGATTTGTTCGACTTCTTCGAGATTCAACCCAAGATCCGCTCAGGAGCAGAAAACCTTTCGGTTCCCACTGCCCTACAACAAGGTTTTGTGTTTGAAAACGTAGGATTCCAATATCCTGAAACCGATAAATGGGCAGTGCGCCATCTTTCCTTCCATTTAAACCCTCACGAAAAATTGGCACTTGTAGGCGAAAATGGAGCAGGAAAAACAACCCTGGTAAAATTATTAGCCCGCCTGTACGACCCCACCGAAGGGCGTATATTGCTCGATGGGAAAGACCTACGCGACTACAATTTATATGAACTCCGAGAAGCGATTGGCATCATTTTCCAAGATTACGTCCGGTTTCAGATAACCGCTGGCGAAAACATTGCTATTGGGCAAATTGCCGAACGTAAAAACCAACCATTAATTGAAGCATCGGCTTACAAAAGTTTGGCAAATCAAGTGATTGAGAAACTTCCTGAGCAGTACCAACAGGTACTGGGGAGGCGCTTTTCAGGCGGAGTGGATTTATCTGGCGGCGAGTGGCAAAAAATAGCCTTGAGCCGTGCCTACATGCGCGATGCGCGGCTCGTAATTTTAGATGAGCCTACTGCCGCCTTGGATGCCCGCGCCGAACACGAAGTTTTTCAGCGTTTTTCAGAACTGATTCAAGGGAAGGCAGCGGTGCTCATCTCGCATCGATTTTCTACCGTGCGCATGGCAGATCGGATTTTATTGCTCGAAAATGGGGAAATGAAAGAATTGGGCACGCACGAAGAATTGCTAGCTCAACAAGGCAAATACGCAGAGCTGTTTCAGTTGCAAGCTAAAGGGTATCAGTAGTAAATGCCCAAATCAAGATAGTATGGCAGCATCCAATAAAGAATAAGAAAACACAACAATTCCGACATTTTTATAGGTAGTTCGGTGATTTTTACATCATCGGCAACTATTGTATAAACTACTTTTGTAGAGTAATTAGTTAACAACTAAAACACATTACACCATGAACCGAAAAAAATTCATTCAACAATCGTTGTTAGGGGCTGCCGGAGTTGTAGCGGCAAAAGCTGCGTTCGGTGCAGCGAGCACCAACCCTGAGCATTCTACCTACAATCGGTTAATGGAACAAGTAGGCTTTAATCATTTACCCAACAAAGAAGAAAAAACTATGAAAACTGTATTGCACTTAGCGAACACAAGAGGACACGCCAACCACGGATGGCTCGATTCGCACCACACCTTTAGCTTTGCCAATTATTATAACCCGGAGCGCATGAACTTTGGTGTATTGCGCGTATTGAACGATGATGTAGTTGCCCCAAGTAGAGGGTTCGGCACCCATCCGCACGATAACATGGAAATTATCTCAATCCCCCTTGAAGGCGATTTAGAACACAAAGATAGCATGGGGACAGCAGCAGTAATCAAACAAGGCGATATTCAGGTGATGAGCGCCGGTACCGGCATCTATCATAGCGAATATAATAAGAACAGCGACCGAGAAGTGCGTTTTTTGCAAATTTGGTTGTTCCCCAATAAACGCAATGTAACCCCTCGCTACGATCAGATTACGCTCAACGGAAACTTGAAAAACAACTTGCAACAAGTGCTTTCGCCCAATGCCGACGATGAAGGCGTGTGGATCCACCAAAATGCTTGGTTTCATATGGGCGAACTCGATGAAGGATTTACCACCGAATACACGCTGAAGGATTCTCAAAATGGGATATATGCTTTTGTGATTGATGGAGCCGTAACCATTGAAGGGCAACCGCTTCACAAGCGCGATGGCTTCGGGGTATGGGATACCAGCACTGTAAACATTCAAGCCAACAGCAAAGCAAAGCTCTTGCTCATGGAAGTTCCTATGAACGCAAACTAAAACTAAATAGCTGCGGAGCACATCTTGCGCATGCAAGGTGTGGCTCTTTACACAACTTACTTATTTCATCAAGCATATTCTGCAAGGCATACTAAAAAAAGCACATTGCCTAGCCTGGATATATATTTCCTAAACTTAACTCTTTATTACCATGAAAAAAGTCGTATTTAATGTAGTAGCTTTCATAGCTCTACTTTCAGTGAACCTCGTAAATGCACAATGGAATCAGTACAATCCGAATCCAAACAACGATCCGGCGAATGCTTCCAAGGAATTACTCAACCCCACCAACCATGTACTCTTACTGATTGACCACGAAAGCCAGATGGCGTTTGCGGTAGAGTCGCAGCCCATTGAAGAATTGTGCAATAATTCAGGCTTGATTTCGGGAACTGCCAAGATTTATGAAATCCCGACGGTGATTACCACCGTCGCCGAGAAATCGTTCAGTGGCCCTGTTTTTCCTGAAATCCGTGAGTATTTCCCTAATTCAGAGGAATATATCGACCGTACTACCATGAATTCTTGGGAAGACACTCGTGTAGTAAAAGCGGTAGGCGATTTCCAAAAGAAAAAATTGGTGATTGCCGGTTTATGGACCGAAGTGTGCGTGCTCACGGCAGCCCTTTCAGCCTTGGAAGATGGGTATGAGGTGTATGTAATCACCGATGCATCCGGGGGTATTTCGCAAGAAGCTCACGATATGTCAATTGCTCGCATGATTCAGGCAGGCGTAAAGCCGATGACCTCATTGCAGTATCTTTTGGAAATCCACCGCGATTGGGCACGCTCCGATATGTACATGGAAGTTTTGAAAATTTCCAAAAAATATGGAGGCGCTTATGGTTTAGGTATCGACTACATCAAAACGATGAGTGCCTGGATGGAAGAAGAAAATGCTAAAAAGAAAGGTAACGACTAATTCTTAAATCGGTACATGCCAAGTGGGGTAGGAATCTGCCCCACTCATTTCCGCTCATCTAAAATCATCAAATCATATGAAAACAAAATTTATAGGGGGGTTATTCATTGCCCTTACAGCGAGCTTAGGGCTACTATCGTGTGGAACCGACCCTAAAAGCACTCAAAGCGCTGATAACACTGCTGCTGAACAAACTGCCGATTTAGTTGTGCTGAATGCCAAAGCTGCCACAGTACTAAACGAAAATGAGTTTGTAGAAGCGTTCGCAGTAAAAGATGGAAAGTTTATAGCTGTTGGTAACAATGCCCAAATCGAACAATTCAGAGGCAACACTACCCAAGTAATAGATGCGCAAGGCAAAACGGTAATTCCTGGTCTGAACGATTCGCACACACACCTAATCCGAGCCGGTTTAAATTACAATATGGAATTGCGATGGGATGGCGTACGCTCTTTAAAACGCGCCCTCGAAATGCTGAAAGAGCAAGCCGATCGCACACCCGAAGGGCAGTGGATTCGTGTAGTAGGTGGTTGGGGCGAGCATCAGTTTGAAGAAAAGCGGTTACCAACACTAGAGGAAATCAACGAAGCCGTTCCCAATAAACCAGTGTATATCTTATACCTTTATTCGCTCGGGTATTTAAATAAAAAAGGAATTGAAGTGCTAGGCTACAATGCTAATACTACATTTCCCGGTGGGGAGGTACAACTCAAAAATGGGCAACCTACCGGCTTATTGGTGGCAAAACCAAGTGCGCTTTTACTTTACAAAACGCTCGTAGAACTGCCTATCTTAAAGCGAGAAGACCAACTCAACTCCACCATCCAATACTACCGCGAACTTAACCGATTGGGCATTACCAGTGCCATTGATGCAGGCGGCGGAGGCCAGTACTACCCTAATAACTACTCGGTAGCCGAGGAATTGGCGAAACAAGGAAAGCTCACCGTACGCACCGCATATTATCTGTTCGCTCAAGAAAAAGGGAAGGAAAAGGATTTCTATGAAGAATGGGTGGAAAAGTTAGAGTTTGGAAAGAACAGTGATATGTTCAAACCTAATGGTTACATGATGCACGGGGCGGGCGAAAACCTAACATGGGCCGCTGCCGATTTTGAAAACTTCTTAGAACCACGCCCCGAACTACACGAAGATATGGAAGATGAACTGGAACCTATCATCGAAATTCTAGCTAAAAATCAATGGTCTTTCCGCATTCATGCCACCTATAACGAGAGTATCACTCGTTTTTTGGATGTGTTTGAACGGGTAGATCGAAAGTTCCCATTTTTAAACAAGGTACGTTGGATTATGGATCATGCCGAAACAATCAACGACGAGAACCTACAACGGATAAAAAACATGGGAGGGGGCATTGCCGTGCAAAACCGGATGATGTTCCAAGGAGAATATTTTATTGATCGATACGGTGCCGAAGTAGCCAAACAGACTCCCCCATTGCGGAAAATGTTAGCGCTCGGTATTCATGTAGGGCTTGGTACCGACGGAACGCGAGTTTCAAGCTACAACATGTGGCTTTCGCTATATTGGGCAACTACCGGTAAAACATGGGGAGGCACGCAGTTGTACGAAGCAAACAATTTGCTCTCGCGCCACGAAGCTTTGCGGTTAGCTACTAATGGCAGCGCGTGGTTTTCCGGAGAGGAAAAAGAAAAGGGGTTTATTCAAGCAGGAATGTACGCTGATTTTGCTATCCTATCCGACGACTATTTTACCGTAGAGGAAGAACAGATTAAAACCATTATCTCTTTACTTACCGTAGTAAACGGCGAAGTAGTGTATGCCACTACGCCTTTCGCAGCGGAAGACCCAACGGTAGCACCGCCTACACCCGCATGGTCGCCTGTGCGGATATATGGAGGATATCAAGAAAAATAATTTAAATGTATAAACATATATTGTCTGTACATGTTATAGATTTAACTATATCATTTACCAAAAAATTTTAAAATTATGAGCGATGTAACAAAATGGGTAATTGACCCAACCCACTCGGAAATTCACTTCAAAGTAAAGCACATGATGGTTTCTACAGTAACGGGTGCATTCAATGAATTTGAAGGTGCCGTAGAAGCTGCCGACGAGACGTTCGAAAACGCCAAAGTATCGTTTTCGGCAAATGTAGCGAGCATCGATACAAACAACGGGCAACGCGACGAGCACTTAAAATCGGACGACTTTTTCAATGCAGAGCAATTCCCAAAATTGTCGTTCGTGTCGAAGTCATTCACGAAAAAAGGCGACGATTTCGAGCTAGTAGGCGATTTAACTATCCGTGATATCACTAAGGAAGTAAAACTCAACGTGGAATTTAACGGTGTAGTAGTAGACCCTTACAGCCAAACAAAGGCAGGTTTTGAGCTATCGGGAAAAATCAACCGAAAAGACTTTGGGCTAAAGTGGAGTGCCATCACCGAAGCCGGCAGTGTGGTAGTAAGCGACGACGTTCGCCTTGTGCTTAACGTACAGGTTACCAAACAATAAGATTTAGCAATACTGTAACAAGGCACTCAACCTGCCTTGTTACTCTTAATTGCAGAACAGCCTACCACCTCACCGAATCAATCAATCAACATTTACATACTTTTCAGCCATGAAAACCATCTATTTTCTGGCAGCTCTTGCGATAATTTTAGGTTGTACCAACCCACCAATTACCAAAATATCATCGACTTGCCGCTCGCTGCCCATCCAAGCGTTTAGCGCTGTTGCAAGCTGTTTGTGTTGGGCATCCATCGGCTGCTGATGAATGCGTGCCAAAAGTTGACGCAGGCGTTTTGGGGTAAATTTTCGACCTTCCTCTCCACCAAATTGATCTTGGAATCCATCAGAAAACAAATAAAAATGAGTGGGCGAAGCAATGTGCACGATATGCTCGGTAAACTTACGCTCTTTTTCGCGCTGCTCGCCACCGATAGGCATTTTATCGCCTTTAATATGCTGAAGTACCCCTTGCTGAATGTATACTAACTGCCCTTTTGCCCCTGCAAATTCTAACAGGTTTTCGTTTTTTCGTAAAACTACAATGGAAATATCCATTCCTTCTCGGTTATCGGTTTCGCGCTGTTGCAATGCGCGGCGTACTTCTAAATGTAAATGGTATAATATTTCGTGAGCGGCTACTTTTTGCTGCTGGTTCACAATTTGGTTGAGCAACTCGCTGCCTAGCATACTCATGAAAGCACCGGGTACACCATGCCCGGTACAATCGGCAACGGCAAGCACCACTTTATCGCCCACTTGGCTACACCAATAGAAATCGCCTGAAACTACGTCGCGCGGCACAAAAAACACGAAATGCTCAGATAGCTTCTCTGACATAAACGCTTGCGTAGGCAGTACCGCTTGCTGAATCCTCCTTGCGTAATTGATACTATCAGTAATGTTTTTATTCTTGGTTTCTAAAATTTGCGTAGTTTCTTGCAATGTTTGTGTTCGTTGAAGTACGGTTTGTTCCAAATTTTTATTTACCGTGTTAAGTTCTTCGCTCAGTAACTCTGCCCGATGAAACGCCTTAGAAAAACGTGCAGAAAGCAATACGGCTTGTATAAACACAAACCCTAGCAACCCAAACGAAAAAATAAAGCCTGTACTAATGATGCCATTGGCAAATAGGATATCGTTTATAACACCTAAGATTAAAGGTAGGAAGCCGAAAAGAAACAAACCGCTTCCATTTCGCCGACGGCGTACACTCAAGATAAGGACATACATTCCGTAAAGCACTATCAGAAGAGTTCCCAACTGCATAATCGATAACCCATAAGAAAAAATACGATTGGGAGTAAGCACTACAAATACACTCAATAACAAATAGAAACTCTGGATTACCCAAAACACTTTTTTAGGAAACTCTTTCGGAAACAAATGCCGTAAAAAAGCCGCGAATAGTGCTGTTCCTAATAAGAAGGTGAGGTAAGAGCTTTTTTCGCGGAGTTCCCAATCGTACCAATCCCAATATTGGGTTAGATTAAACTTACTAAGTACTAAAGTTCGTACAGCGATTACCAAACAGAAAACAGCAAAGTAAAGTGTTGATCGGTCTTGTGTGCGATAGAAGAATAAACTCAAGTGGTATAACCCGATAATGAGAAGGCTTCCCATTAAGAAAAAGTCGATATAAATTGCTTCTTGGCGCGACTTGGTGAGCGAAGCGTATTCACCAACAACGGGGGCATGCCACACCCCTCCATTTTTTGTGTGGAAGTTAGAAACATGAAATACCAACTGAAGAGTATCTGCTTGCGGAAGCAAGTAAATGCGATTCTCAAAAGTTGCTGTAGAAGTTTCCCGCGTTTTGCCTACTATGCCGACTTCTTCTATCAGAGTGTTGTTTATAAAAAACCGATATGCCGTGGAAATTTGTGTAAACTCAACCCCTAAAGGTCTTTCTAAACTTGTAGGAGGAATTATGTGAAAGGCGAACGTTGCATATCCATTCGAACCTATGGGTACACCGTTCCATGTATAACTGTTCCAAGCCTTGGGTATCGGCACCAATGTACCTTTATCTTTGGCTTCCGTAAAAGAGACAAAGTCATTCCAAACAAAAAGGTACTCTCCTTCTGCTTTGACGGTTCTTATCTTGGTCAATTTTTTATTGATAAGAGAAAGTTCCCCGTTCTGAACGATGGGAGGTTCTGCAGGTGGCTGGCATGCCCAAAGGAAAAAAAGAAGGGGTAAGGAAAAAAGAGTTCGACGAACGAGTAACATGATGTACCAAAAATTTCTGATGCAAGGTACAAAAAAAGCCATTCCCTCCCCCACTCTGTTAAGCGATTGGTACATTTTCCATTAATAGCCTAAAATAGAAAGCATTTCCGCATCGGTTTGTTGGTCGCGGAATAGGGTATACTGATGATTCCCCGCTTCGTCTTTCTGTACAATTACGTGTTTGGCAGAAGGAATTAAACAATGCTGAATACCGCCATAGCCTCCGAGTGTTTCTTGGTAGGCTCCCGTGTGGAAAAAACCAATATACTGTGTTTCTTGCTTGCTTAGTTTGGGTAAAAACACATTCATGCTATGGTATTCAGAGTTGTAATAGTCGTCGCTATCGCATGTTAACCCACCGAGGTAAACTTTTTGGTATTCCTCTTGCCAACGGTTGATTGCCAGCATTACAAACTTTTGCTTTTTTGCCCATGTATCGGGGATGTGTGTAATAAACGAGCCATCAATCATGTACCAAATTTCTTTGTCGTTTTGAAGTTTTTGCCCTAATACAGAGTAGAGCATCATGCCACTTTCGCCAACGGTATGATTCCCAAATTCTGTAACTATATGGGGTACAGGTACTCCAAACTTATCGCAAATAGTTTTAATATTTTCCACGATTTGATCAGCCATGTAAGCGTAATCGTACTCGTGAGCCAACGAGTTTTTAATCGGGAACCCTCCGCCAATGTCAAGCATCGATAGCTCAGGGGCAATTTGTTTCAACTCGCAATATTTCTCGATAAACTTGTGCAATTCAGCCCAGTAGTACTGCGTATCTTTTATCCCCGAATTGATAAAGAAATGAAGCATTTTGAGCCGAATGTTCTCATTTCCTTCGATTTGCTCTCTGTATAAACTGAGCACGTCTTTATACCGAATTCCTAAACGCGAAGTGTAAAAATCGAAATCGGGTTCTTCGTCGGCGGCAATGCGGATGCCCAGTTGCATAGGCTTATGCACATGGTTTTTATAGTATTGCAACTCCGTTAGGTTATCGAGCACGGGGGTACAATTATGAAACCCGTTGTTAATCAGCTCAGAAATTGCTGCCTTATAGCGATCAGGCTTGTAGCCATTGCATACGATGAGCTGATTTTGGGATATTAGATTTTCTTGGTGTAGGCGCTTGACAATGGAAATGTCGTAGGCAGAAGAGGTTTCCAACTGTACACCATTTTTGAGTGTTTCTTCAACGATAAACTTAAAATGAGACGATTTGGTACAGTAACAATAAATATAATCGCCGGTATAGTTGTGGTTTTGAATCGCTTTTTTGAAAAAGCTTTTTGCTGCTTGAATTTGCGAGGTAACTTTTGGTAAATAAGTTACCTTAAGAGGCGTACCATATTCGCGAATTAACTCCATAAGGGGCACACCATGATACTCTAGCTCATGGTTTCGTAACGAAAAATCGTTATCCGGGAAATAAAAGGTTTGATCTATAAGGTCAAAATACTTTTGCATTTTCTACAAGTAAAAAGGATGGAAAAATGGAAACTTGTGAAAGGTTTACAGAGCCAATCGGAAAAACGCCTCTCTTTTCTGTAAAAACAGAACTTATTTAATAAACTTTTTAGATAAGAATTGTTTCTTTAATCAAGATTAAGTAGTTGCAATTATCGAAGTTTAAACTGAAATATTTATGGAAATTTTACCAATAAATATCACCCCACGAGCCTTAGAAGAAATACAGCGAATTATGAATTATAAAAAAATCCCTGCCGACTACTTGCTAAGAGTGGGAGTAAAAGGTGGTGGCTGTGGTGGAGCTGCGTTTTTTTTGGCATTTGATAAACCAAAATCAACCGACCGGCAGTATGCGACCGCCGAGGGCTTTAGCTTTCTGATGCACAAAGGGCACCTTATGTATCTGCTTGATGTAACCCTCGATTACGAAGAACGCCGTACCGAACAAGGATTTATTTTTCGAAAACCAGAAAAAAGTACTTCCTTGTAAGGAAAGAACACATCGTACTATAACTTGGTAAAAGTTTCTATATTCAACCTGTACTCCTAAAATTCTATAGCTAAGGTGAATCAAAATACACGAATCCCCCTAATGCTTGCCGCTTCGATGGCATTTGGTATTCTGATAGGAAGCGAATTCTTAAGCCGCTTTAAATATGGGGAAGATACCAGCGGTAATGTCCAAAAATTTCGCGATGTACTCAACTATATTGACCGTTACTATGTCGATACGGTCGACTTGAACCTGCTCACTGAATATGCTATCGAAGAGATGCTGCACAAGCTCGATCCACACACTTCCTATATTTCAGCGGAAGAATCGACCTATGCCTTTTCGCAATTAGAAACGGGGTTCGATGGCATCGGTATCGAGTTTAATATATACCGCGATACCTTGAAGGTACTTGCCGTTACGCAAGGAGGGCCTTCGGAAAAAGCAGGGCTTCAAGCCGGCGATCGGATTATAGCTGTGAACGATACCCCTATCGCCGGCGTGAAGATGGCTACGCAAGATATTGTAGGGCTTTTACGAGGCGCAAAAGGTAGCGAAGTAACGCTTACCATCCTGCGCCCCGAACTACCAACACCCTTTGAAGCCATCGTTACTCGTGCGAATATTCCCACAGAATCGGTAGCACTCTCTTACATGCTAAACGATACAGTAGGGTATCTGCAAATTGCTCAATTTGCTCGCAATACACACGAGCAGTTTAAAGAAGCACTGATGAAACTTAGAGGAAAAGGAATGCAGCACCTCGTTCTCGATTTGCGAAACAACTCAGGAGGATACCTAAACCCTGCCGTCAAAATTGCCGATGAATTTTTAGCAGGCAAAAAAGAAATTGTTTACACTAAGGGGAAAGAAAACCGCTTTAACCAAGAAGAGTATGCCGAACATAAAGGATTGTTTGAAACCGGCGGATTAGTAGTGCTAATCAACGAGAATAGCGCCTCTGCTTCAGAATTACTCGCTGGAGCGCTTCAAGATTACGACCGTGCCCTCATCGTAGGTAGGCGTTCTTTTGGGAAAGGGTTGGTACAACTGCCCATTACCCTACCCGATGAGTCGATACTACGGCTTACGATTTCTCGCTATTATACCCCCAGTGGGCGTTCCATTCAAAAACCGTATGAAGATGGCATACAAGCCTACCGCAACGAGGTGAACGAACGCTACCGTTCAGGCGAAGTCTTCAATATGGAAAATTTTTCTATAGAAAACCCTAAAAACACGTTTTATACCGAGCATGGAAGGCAAGTGTACGGAGGAGGTGGCATTATGCCCGACTATTTTTTACCAGTTGATACCTCGGCTTACTCCTCGCTATGGCAACAAATGAGCAAGTACGATTTAATCCGCGACTTTGCTCATTCGCTAACGAATGAACTCAGCAACGATGTTGCCTCTTCTGCAGATGTGTACAGGAAGCGCTTTACGCTTTCGGAGACACAGTTTCAAAAATTTGAACGTTTTTTAAAACTGCAAGGCATTTCTGTGGACTTAGAAGAACTAGCGCAAGCCCGACCCATTATCAGTAACAGAACTCGGGCATATTTGGGCCGTAAACTCTACGGCGATACGGTATATAATGCTATTTTACATGAACAAGATACGGGCATCTTAAAGGCAATTCAGGTTATGCAAGAAGCCCGACAGTTGCCCGGCGCTTTCTAAAGAAATAAAACTAGTTATTTGCTAAGCGTAGATAAAGATTAAACACCGTGCCATTGTAACGCTCACTGGGCGATACCTTTAGCTCTCCGCTCATCATTCGCAGTAACTGGCGCACAAAACTCAGTTCCATGTTATGAGGAATTTCCGCTGGTTGCCATTGAGTATCGAAGCTGTTATCGGTTTCTATTTCAAGCGATTCTTGTAATACTTTATCAGAAATAACCAGTTGTTTATCTACAAACTGAATTTCGAGGTAATCATCTTTGATATTACAACCAATCAGTAAACGTGAAGCTTTCTGAGTGTGTTTAAAAATAAATTCAAACACCCCGGAAATTGCACTGTTTAAAGTACTTTTATCTAATAAAACAGTAGGCAAATTACGGCTGTATGTTACTTCAATAATGATGTTGCGCCGAATAGCCTCCACCACATATTTATCAATGGCGGAATTGAGGGTAAAATATGGATTTTCGGGTTGAAGATTCACTTTTACTACACCATCAGCGGCGTACTGCGTATCGATAATCCGCATGATATTTTCTAGCATAGAATCTGAAGAACGTTCGATTTGCTTAAGGTATTTCGATTGTTTTTCGGTCAGATTTTTTTCCTCTTGAATCAGTCCTATTAGGGAAGAAATTGCACTGATTGGGTTTTTCAAATCGTTCACCAGCATGCTGATAAAGGAATTAATCTGTTGACTTTTCTCTTCAACACGCTTTTTCTCAAGTTGTAATGCTCCAAAGGCTTGGTTCAATTCTTCGTTCGTTTCGCGAAGTTCATCATTCAATTCCTCTTCGCGCAGGATAGCCTCCTTCAATCGAACAATAATTTTTTTTCGTTCAATAGCGTAATTGCACATTTTCACGAAAATATCAGCACGTAAATCTTGCTTTACCAGGTAATCTTGAGCTCCTTGCTTAATGGCTTCAATAGCCAGGGAGTCGTCGGTATTACCGGTAAGAACGACGATGGGGAGCTCAGGAAAATGATTGAGTAACTGATGAAGCCCTTCAAGCCCATGCGCATCGGGTAGTGATAAATCCAATAAGGTTAAATCACAATCGTGGTTGAGCAAGTGCTCATCGGCTTGTGCAATAGAAGTTACATGCGAAAAATCGAACCTTTGCAAAAGGTTTTCGCTTTTAAGTCGGCTTGTGAGAAGTTTGTAGTCAGCTAGATTATCCTCTATGTATAG
This sequence comes from uncultured Roseobacteraceae bacterium, assembly GCA_964394585.1. Classification (GTDB taxonomy): domain Bacteria; phylum Bacteroidota; class Bacteroidia; order Cytophagales; family Flammeovirgaceae; genus CAYUJH01. Next base: position 37,039 of record CAYMYI010000013.1, on the reverse strand, counting down.
GATATTAATTACATGAGAATTCATGTAATAAATATGGTACTAATTATTCAAATTTCCAACCTTAAACCAGAAGCCTTCTATGTGTTTTGCCATTTCGATAAACCCTGCTAAACCACTTGGTTTAACAATAAAGCTATTAGCAAATAGTCTGTACGATTGTAGGCGATCTTGTTCTGAAGTAGACGAACTCAAGACAATTACGGGGAGGGTTTGCAACTCCTGCGATGCACGAATTTCTTGAAGTACTTCGTAGCCAGATTTTTTGGGCAAGTTGATGTCAAGCAAAATTAAATCAGGACGCTCAGCTTCGGTAAATGTTCCTTCCTTACGTAAAAATTGTAACGCCTGCTCGCCATCGCGCGCCACATGGATTAGATACTCTGCTTCGCATTTAAAAAATGCCTTCTTAGTTAACACTATATCAGGAAGATGATCTTCTACCAA
>CAYMYI010000013.1:32481-36585 GCA_964394585.1 uncultured Roseobacteraceae bacterium | reverse complement strand
TACAGGTTGTTTGGCTTGAGACATAAAGGGACGTGGAGCAGTCATTTAACTATAAAGAAAACAGTGAATATTAGAAGCACGCTCAGAACAGTAGAGTACATCGTAGTGATACGTTATGTTTGTAACCCAACAGAATCAAATTGGTTTGAAAACATCTCAGTTATCTACAGTTTTCTTAGTGTTTTATATACATCTGAAACAAAATACTCGGGAAATGTTTGTTCTTAGTAAATCTCCAAAATGCAAGGCGCGCAAAGCAAGAAAATTCTCATATGCATATATTTCTTACATATAGTATCGGATAAATCAACTCTCTTTTCCTTGTGTATAATGCGTAATTTAACATCATGAAATTTCTTTTTTCTCGTGCATTCATTAAAATTTTACCACTTAGCATAGTGCTTTTATGTTCTGTTTCAGGGTATACTCAGAGTTTAAAGGAAGGCGAAAACATTGTACCAAATGGCGACTTTGAACGTGTGTTGAAAACCACAGAAGGGCACGCTTATTTAGATAACTTGGTAGGATGGTTCAACCCTTCGGGTGATAACCAAGAAGTTTTTAATGGAACCCCCGATCATTTGTTTGTTCCAAAACAAAATACATATCCATGGATAATGCCGCGCAGTGGACAGTCGGTTATCGGGTTAATTACCTATTTACGTCGGCGGAACAACTACAGAGAATACGCTTCAATAGCCTTGAAACGACCGCTTGAAGTAGGTAAAACGTATGAGTTACGTTTCCATGTTAGCACAGGGTACAAGAAGCAGTTTGGTAGCTATGCAAATGCTTCAGTTGGGGCATTGCTAACCACTGAGAAACCTATGCAACATCATTTTTATCCCCTTGTACTTACCGCGCAACAGTTCAGCTTCGATTCCCTTTTTTACGATACAGAGTGGCTGCCTCTCCAATTTACTTTTACCGCCAATGCGCCTGCTACTTTTTTGACGTTGGGTAACTTCAAACTAGACCGCGCATTAAACTTGGTTCAAAAACGAGCGGATCCAGATCCACAGGCATATATTTTCATTGATGATGTATCACTCGTTGAGAAAACACCTACTACCGTGCCCCCTAAACCTACCTCCGAGACTCGTACTGCTGCTACAATGCAAATCAAAGAACGCCCCTTGAACATACAAGAGCGAATAGCTATACGTAGCCAAAAATGTATTTTAAAAATTTGGGACGATAAGAGTTTTGATCGTGATAAAGTCAGCATCTTTCTAAATGAGAAAGCATTGCTTTACCGGTATGTTCTGCGCAAACGAAAGAAAAAAATTGTATTCTACCTGCCTGAAAAACAACAATCTTATTTCTTAGTGATGTACGCCGAAAATCTTGGCAGCTCCCCTCCTAACACAGCAAAGTTGACATTGAAGAGCGGTTCGATTAAACGCACCATCCGTATTTCTTCAGACTTAGAAACCTCCGGAACAATACAGTTGAAACTAGCTAAATAATGTTTAAGATGGAGGCTCACTTTTCGGACGGTTTTTCTCCCATATGCCGTACAGTTGCTTCTAAGGTGTCGTACCAAGCCTCGCCAAACTTGCGGATAAGTGCTTCTTTTACAAATTGATAGACAGGCACTTTTAAGGAAGCGCCCAAAGAACAGGCAGCACTGCAGATATCCCATTCGTGATAGTTCACAGCGGTGTAATCTTGATAGTTTGCCAAGCGTACCGGATACAAATGGCAAGAGATTGGCTTCCTGAATTCAGTTTTCCCGGCTTTCCAAGCCTTTTCTATTCCACAAAGCCATGTTCCGTTGCTTTCTTGGACCGCATAGGCACAGGCACTACTTTCTTTTACTAAGGGTGTAGAGAAGTCGCCTTCGTAATCGCGCACAAATTTGCCTTGCTGTTCAATAGCATCGATTCCTTCCTCTGTCAGATAGGGCTTCACCTCTTCGTAAACGTTCTCGAGTATGTTTCTTTCTGCGAGTTCTAAAGGCGCACCCAAATCGCCTTCGACACAACATGCCCCTTTGCAGCGCGATAAATCGCATACAAATGCTTCTGAGATTAGCTCATCGCTAACGATAGTATTTTCAATAACAATCATAAACCTGATGATTTTTCTGCGTACTTTCGGTAGTGATATTAATCATTTTTTTACCTTAAAATCAGAATGTATATTTATATCCAGTAAAACAAAAACAAAACTACCATGAAAATCGAGAAAATATTAGTTCCTACGGACTTTTCAGAAGAGGCCAATAACGCACTAGAAGTCGCTGTGGGTATGGCACGTACAAGCGGTGCTTCTATTTCACTTTTGCACGTGCTGGATGTACCCGTTGTAGGGCACTACGACAGCCTAGACATCATGTCGCCACATGATGAAGGCGACGAAGCATCGGTATATAAACATTATATGATGCAACTCATGAAAGTAACCAAGCATAAATTCGACGAAATCAAAGAAAAGTACGAAGGAGTATCTATCCAAGAACATGTTGTATTCGATTCGTTAGCCAAGCATATCGATGATTTCATTGCAAAAAATGACACTGATTTGATTGTAATTGGTTCGAAAGGTGCTAGTGGACTCGAGGAAATTTTGGTAGGCTCAAATACCGAACGTGTTATCCGCCGTGTGAAAGCTCCTGTACTTACCGTAAAGCACCACGAAGAAGGCTACCAACCTAAAGACATCGTATTTGCTTCTAACTTTATGAATGTTTCTGAGAAAGCTGTCGCTTCTTTAAAGTCGTTTCAAAATGTATTTGAGGCTAAGTTGCACTTTGTGAAAATTATTACGCCAAACACCTTTGAAACTACCAGCGATACACATGGTTCTATAAAGAAGTTTGCAGAATATTTCGACTTTAAGAATTTCACGGTAAACTCTTACAACTACTATTCTGAAGAAGAAGGCATCCGTGCTTTTGCCGAATCGATTGATGCTGACTTAATTGCCCTTACTACGCATGGCAGAACAGGAATTGCCCACCTACTCCTCGGCAGTATTGCCGAAGAAGTAGCCAACCACTCGGTAACACCGGTTCTTACATTCAACGAGCACTTTAAGTAGCAGATTTTTTTTAAATATTAAAAAGAAAGCCGATTACAAATTATGTAGTCGGCTTTTTTTTTATGTGGTTCAACGCGGGGATTATTTCAACTTTTTAATGCCTTTCGTTTCACTCTTATCTGTTACGGGCACTAGGCTAATCGCATACCCCCCACCAGCTGCACAAAAGCGCTCTAAGTTCGAGTTTTGGGTAACCACATACTTTTCTATGGTATAAGCTTGCGGATTTTTTCGATAGTGGGCATCTTCAGCATCTGCATATAATGTGGCGATGTACGTTTGCTTTTCGGGTAAAAAAGAAAAAGCAATTTGAGAGGTTCGTTCGTTTTCGTCGTTTGTGCTACCTACAAACCAACGTTCACCTCCTTTTTCTTTCCGCGCATAGGTGATGTAATCGCCGGGTTCCGCTTCGAGTACTTTGGTATCTTCCCAATCGATGGCTACCTCTTTAATAAATTGAAACGCATCCATGAAACGCTCGTAGTTTTCGGGCAAGTCGGCTGCCATTTGCAGCGGGCTGTACATCGTTACATACAATGCCAATTGCCGAGCGAGCGTACTGTTTACTTTACTTCCATTATTAGGGTTCAGTTTACTGATGTCCATCTCAAATACACCGGGGGTATAGTCCATCGGTCCTCCGATAAGTCGGGTAAACGGAAGAATGGCCGTATGGTCAGGGGTATTTCCGCCGAAAGCTTCATACTCTGTACCGCGAGCACTTTCATTTCCAATTAAGTTCGGATATGTTCTGCTTAAGCCGGTAGGGCGCACTGCCTCATGGGCATTTACCATAATCTTGTATTCTGCTGCTTTTCGAATGGCGTACAAGTAATGGTTTACCATCCATTGGCTGTAATGGTTTTCGCCCCTTGGAAGGATTGGCCCCACATATCCACTTTTTACGGAGTTGTAATTGTGATTTGCCATGAACTGGTAGGCAGCGTCGAGGTGACGTTCGTAGTTTCGTACGGAACTAGAAGTTTCGTGGTGCATCATTAACCGAACGCCTTTACTTTTGGCATAGGCGTTGAGTTTTTCCACATCAAAATCGGGGTA
>CAYMYI010000013.1:0-32471 GCA_964394585.1 uncultured Roseobacteraceae bacterium | reverse complement strand
CTACATTCCACCCTTCTACTAATACTTGCGAAAATCCGTGTTCTGCGGCAAAATCAATATGCCGCATCACATTTTCGTTGGTGGCTCCGTGGCGTCCATTGGGTTGTAAGGCAGAGAAATTGGTTTCCCCAATGCGAATGCTAGGGACATCGGCATATGCCCATGAACTTTTCCCGGTAATCATTTCCCACCAAACGCCAATGTATTTCACCGGTTTAATCCAAGAGACATCTTCGTACGCACAAGGCTCATTCAAATTTAGGGTAAGCGTAGAAAGTAAAATATCAGCTGCATTTTCTGAGGCAATCACCGTACGCCAAGGTGTATTAAATGGTGCTTGGAGGTATCCTTTATCGCCTTGAGCATCGGGGGTTAAATACGATTCGAACGTATTGCTTTCGGGCAGGTATTTCAGGTGCATACAAGCATACTCTACCAAGGCAGCTTCGTGTAGGTTTAGGTAAAGCCCTTCATCCGATTTCATCATCAGAGCAGTTTGCACCGTAAGTTCCGAAGTAGGCGAGCTATTACCCGGCCCTTGGCGGATTGCCTGCGGCATTTTAGCAGCTAACTCTGATAGCTTCGATTGTGTATAGTTATATTCTTGAGAGTCAAAATCGCCCGGCATCCAAAAAGCGTAGTGATCGCCTGCCATTTTAAACTGTGTCTTTTCTTCTTTTATCACAAAATAAGTGAGCTGCGATTGCTCAGGGAACTCATAGCGAAAACCTAGACCATCGTTAAACAGGCGGAAACGAATATGTAACTGACGGCTAGGGCTTCCTTGAGTAAGTTTTACCAGTAACTCGTTGTAATGATTGCGGATTTGGCTATACTCTCCCCAAACCGGTTCCCAAGTTTCATCGAAAGTAGATGTATCAGCGGAAATTAGGGTAAATCCTTGTAACAAGTCGTTTTGGTTTTTCAAATCGAAGCCTAACGAACTAGGTGCAATTACCGTTTTCCCGCTAAGGGATAGCGAATACGTAGGAACTCCCTGCTCGGCAAGGGAAAAGGTAAGCTGAAATGCCCCATTGGGCGAACGAAGGGTTTGCGCGAACCCTCTGATGTTAAGTACACAAAAAATAAGAAAGAAAATATGCTTTTTCATTTTCAATAGTTTTAATTAGTTATGAACGTTTAGAAAAGTGGACAAAGGAATTTAGCACAAAAACTCCTTGTTCTTCTTTAAATGTATTGAATCTTGCCCATGGTGGCAAAAACCCAACTTTGTTAAAATACTCCTTTACTATTTCTTATGTACCTACGCTTATGTTTTCAAATATGACTTTTCTTCTTCTTATGCTTATGGCTACCCTTGTTGTAGTTTGGGGGATGTTCCTCATCCATCGGCGAACGACACTACCTTCTTCCCCAACCGATGAGTTAGAAAGCCTTTCCGAATCGAAAGTAATCCGATACGCCGTAAGCGCAGGCGGACGCCTTTCTGCGGCATCTCTTTGCATGAAAGCCGATATAAGCACCGAAACAGCGCAAGCTATTTTAGAGCATTTACAAGAAAAAGGTGTATTTGAAGTCCTTGTGAGCGAAAACGGAACGGTTTATTACGAGCTTAGCGATAAAGATTTGGTGAAACTCAAAAAGCCATAATTACCCCCCACTCACTGGCGGAATAAATACAATATCATCTTGAGGAGTCAGCACCGTATCCTCAGAGGCGTACACCTCGTTGACAGCCACTTTTAGCGAGCGTAACTCATCCAGTTGCGGATGCGTTTTTTTTACCTCGGCGAGCAAATCGGCAACCGTAGCATTTTCCGACACACTACAGCGGTACGTTTGCCCTCCAAAAATTTCTTTGGTAATCCCAAAAAGTTGAATTTCTATCTCCATGATACAGTTAGCGCAGAATAGTTGAGTGCAAGAATCTATACTTTTATCAGGTGTAAATTTAGCTAACTTTGTAAGCCAATTAAACACCTTAATTTAAGTATGGATATAGAGAAGAAGATTCAACAAGGAATTTCCGAAGGATTCGCAGCACTTTTCCAGGCTTCTGTGCCTGCCGAAGAACTAGCAATACAACCTACGCGCAAAGAGTTTGTGGGCGATTTCACCTTCGTGGTGTTTCCATATCTAAAGCAAACCAAAAAAAAGCCTGAAGAAACCGCCAACCTATTGGGCGGTTTTCTAACGCAACATGTAACAGAAATCAACTCGTTTAACGTAGTAAAAGGTTTTTTGAACCTTTCTCTTGGGCACAACGTGTGGGTGAATCTGTTTACCGAAATGCATCAAAACCCTAATTTTGGCATAGGGGCTCCTCAGCACCGAAAGGTGATGGTTGAGTATTCTTCACCTAATACCAATAAACCGCTCCACTTAGGGCACTTACGCAACAATTTTTTGGGGTATGCCCTTTCCAATATTTTAGAAGCAAATGGGTTCGAGGTATTAAAAGCTAACTTAGTGAACGATCGCGGCATCCATATCTGCAAGTCGATGGTAGCATACCAACACTTTGGTAATGGAGAAACCCCTTCTGACACTCTGAAAGGTGATAAACTAGTTGGGAATTACTACGTAAAATTTGACCAAGTATACAAACAACAAATCGGTGAGCTAGTAGCACAATACCGCGCTGAAAACCCTACTACCGACGATAACAAGCTGAAAGCTCAAGCTGAAAAAAATGCCCCAATCTTGCTCGAAGCGCAGGAAACCCTCCGCAAATGGGAACAAGGCGATGAAGCCGTAACTTCTCTTTGGAAAAAAATGAATGGCTGGGTGTACGACGGATTTAACCAATCGTACGAGCTGATGGGCGTATCGTTCGATAAGGTGTATCAAGAATCGGAAACTTATTTACTAGGGAAAGATGTAGTTCAAGAAGGACTCGAAAAAGGCGTATTTTTTAGAAAAGAAGATGGTTCCGTTTGGATTGACCTCAGCGAGGAAAAACTAGATGAAAAGTTGCTGCTCCGTGCTGATGGTACTTCTGTGTACATGACCCAAGACATGGGTACTGCCGACCTGAAATATACCGATTTCCCTATGGAACAATCGGTGTACGTAGTAGGTAACGAGCAAGAATACCACTTCAAAGTACTGAAAGCGATTATGCAACGGTTAGGTCGCTCATATGCCGATGGTATCTTCCATCTTTCGTATGGTATGGTCGACCTGCCATCTGGCAAAATGAAATCGCGCGAGGGGACTGTAGTAGATGCCGATGACCTCATTTTGGAAATGAAAGAAATTGCTAGAGAAAAAACGCAAGAGCAAGGCAAAATCGATGAATTTACCTCAGAAGAAGCCGAACAACTATACCTCGATTTGGCATTAGGAGCACTCAAGTTTTATTTACTTCGGGTTGATCCTAAAAAGCGCATATTATTCAACCCACAAGAATCAATTGATTTTCAAGGTGATACAGGCGTATATATACAGTACAACCACGCCAGACTTTGTGCCATCGTTCGCAAAGCGGAAGCAAATGGTATAGGCTTTACTCCTTCACACTACGAAGGCCTTGACACGCTACACCCCAGCGAAATCCAAATAGTTGCTTTACTCAAAAGCTTTCCAAGTAAGATTATGGAAGCGGCGCGGAGCTATGCGCCTTCCATCGTAGCGAGCTATGCCTTAGAGTTAGCAAGAGCATACAGTAAGTTTTATGCAGAAGTCCCCATTTTTAACGAGAGTAACGCCAAAGCGCTCAGTTTTCGGATAGCTCTTTCTGCCCAAGTCGCTTCTGTTATTCAAAAAAGCCTAGGATTATTAGGGATTCGTGCTCCTGAGCGCATGTAATATTGTAGGCGCCTCACACAAAAAAACCCTAGGCATCGCCTAGGGTCTTTCAGGTTTTTACTCTTAAATCAATACATATAATAACACGAATTCTTACTACTTATATACTGAATGCAATTCGGGTAGGTTATAGTTCCCTTATAAAATTCTTTTCTTTTTTAGCTTCTTTAAGAAGATTTGAACCGAATCGGTCCTTTCCACGTGTTTCCATGAATCACCTCCCCCTTTTGGGTTATTTGAATTTTACCCTCGTTGCGCAATGTTACACCAACTTCTCGTACCCAGGGCATTGCATCGCGCCAATTTTCAGGGTATAATGCTCTAGCAACTTCCGAAGGGCAAATGCTCTTAGGGTCGCCACGCTTCTGAAGGATTGCTAAAATCCCCAATGCGATACGTTTCTTTTCTGAAGATGGCACAGAATTTACTTTATTTACCATAGCTTGATATTGTTTTTCAAAATTCTCCTATCTTTTGCTGAGAGTAGTATCTTCGTGATAGGCATTTTTTTCAACACTAAACAAAAAAATCTATGAACTACAATCTGCGTACTTCATCCGTGTTATCTTACAAAACACTCCGGCATCTTGCAAAACGTTATGCATTCTTTTTACTCATAGGGCTGGTTTCTTTTGGGCTACCTGCCTGTAAAGGAGGGAAGTCTGCAGAAAAACAAGCTGCCGCCGAAAAAGCTCGCAAGGTAAACCAAGCCAAAACAGAGCTGCAAGCCCTTTTGGCAAACCAGAACATGTCGGTAGAAGATAAAGAACGCCGCTTAGCATATGTAAAAGGGCTCGGCGTAAGCGACGATCCCGAAATAGCGGCACTCATTAGCCAGTTAGAGGCGGAAATTAAAGCCGAAAAAGAACGCATCGCTGCCGAAGAACAAAAACGCCGCGAAGAAGAAGCTCGCCGTAAAGCAGAAGAAGAGAAGGCAGCACTCGAAAAAGCCGCTCCCACTATTTACGATTACTTCGATAAAATTGTAGCTGCTCAAAACCCTACAGAAGCCAATCAACTCATTTCGCGCGCGTTAGCACTATTTACTTCGCCTGATGCACCTGTACTGATCATTATTAGCCAAGCCGATGGCATAACCGATTACGATAAGCCCACAACTATCCAACGCTATTTTGAATATTTGAAAGATCAGAAAAAAGATCTCAATAAAATCCACAAAGTAATTTATGACGACGCCTCAGGAAAAATCAAAGAGTTGGAACTCATTCGCAAATAGCGATTCACAGCAGCGATTTTCCTGTATTAATTATTTCTTGACTTTAACTTGAATATTATGAAAAAACACATTGCATTTTCTTGCTTAATGATATGCCTTATTTCAGCCGTTGCTTTTGCGCAATCGCCTCCGGAGATAAGCCCTGCCCGCAAAAAAGCCATCGACTCGCTGGCGATGGAAAAAATCCGCGATTTAGGGAAATATATCAGTTTAGTGGGCGATAAAGAAACGCCTTGGTCTGAAGCAAACCGAGTGATTGAGCGAACCCTCGAACTTTTTGCCGATGGTGCCCAAATTGGTGTTTCATCATTAAGCACCCAAAAAATCAAAAACTATGGAATCCGTGAATATTTAGAGCGTCTCATGGCGTTAAACTACGATAAAGTCAAAATCGAATGGTTTGACATCCAGTATATCAGCGATTTGGAGCGGCAACCTGATGGCAAATACGTTGGGGTAATCACGATTTACCAAAAATTTGAAGGCAGAACTGAAGAAGGGCTGGTCTATAAGGATGTTACCAAAAAAGATATCACCGTGTATGTAGAACGGAAGGAAACTCAAATTGGAGGGCGCATCATCGGTTTCTGGGATGTACTCTTGGGAGATATCCGCGTAGCTGAAACTACGAGAGGATAGAACTGCTCTATGCATTTACTCCTAATAAGGTTGAAAGTGGTCTTTTTTATTCAGCTTTCAACCTTTTTTTTATCGGATACCATAACCATCTATGTATATGAGACATATTAAACCAGCTTATAGCCTCATCTTATTACTGATTAGCTTAAACGGATTCTCTCAAATTGAAGTGGGCGAAGCATTAGGCGATGAAAGCGAGTTTTACGCTCAAACCAAACAGGTCAACCAATTTTTTAGGCGATTCAATGGAGAAGAAACCTTCGATGGAGAACGTTTGAACAAAGGCGATAAAGAGTATCGTTCCCTCGATCTTCGGCTTAAATACCTTCCTATGCTATTTGATGCTCAAAACCGCAATATCACTCCTGAAATGCAACAAGATTTTGTGGCTGATGTTGCCACCAGCGATACCACCAAGTTTCTCGATTTCCACGGCGGTAATTGGTTTGCCGAGGTGAAGGCTAGTTTCTTTTTTAAAGGCGAAGAAAAAGATGTTACCTTATTTTTGAAACTCGAAAAAGAGAACTTAGGCTCCAAATGGGTAATGTCAAACGTTTATTTTGAGCCTTTTTACGAGTTGCTGTACAGCGTTGACTCTACGGCAGAAGGAATTAAGTTTTTACACCCTCTAAGCCATGAACTCGACTTCATGAATTTGGTGAAAGTGTTTCAAAATAAAGATAATGTTTCGCTATTCACTGAACACGGGTTTCGCCCTAATTATCTCACGTTATTTCTTTACGAAATCAAACAAGAGAATTTGCAATTTGATGCCGTGAAAGAAGTAAAATTCCACTTCTTCCAAATTGAAAATTGGTACTTCGAAATTTCTGATTTTGAACGCCCAGGCTACAATACGGGCTGGCTCATCTCAAACCTAGTACAAATCCCTGAAAATCAGAAAGACATCTTAAAGCGATACATCTACCGCGAAGAATAACCACATGCCGCTGTGGGAACTACTGCCCAACTGATTCGAACGTCTATTTTTCACGTCATCATTTTATTTGGTATTCCAGCGGTTGCGCTTTGGAAAATTGGCTACCAGCTTGACCGAACCGAAACCTACCGCCTTTGGGTATTGATAACCATCGGATTTCTGCCCTTCATATTTATCTTTCAGAAAGGCTTTCGGTTATCGTGGCAAACTATCGTGTGGTTAGGGTTAGCACTGCGTTTTCTGCTTCTTTTTGCCCTCCCTTCACTCTCCGACGACTACTTCCGCTTTATATGGGACGGGCGGCTTAACGCACAAGGCATTAATCCGTTTTTATGGCTCCCCAGCGAAATTGCTGCACAAGGTTTCCCGATCCAAGGTGCCACGCCAGAACTATACGCACAAATCAACTCCCCAAACTATTATAGCGTGTATCCGGCGGTTTGCCAAGCAATTTTTTGGTTAGGGGCGCTCTTGTTCCCCAATAGTCTAGTGGGCCATGTAGTAGTGATGCGTTGTAGCATCTTACTTGCCGAAGCCGCTACTCTGTTTTTTTTAGCAAAGTTGCTCAGGCATTTTCAACTTCCGCTAAAAAACCTTGTTTGGTATGCGCTCAATCCAATTGTTATAGTAGAACTTGTAGGAAACCTCCATTTCGAAGCTTTCATGATTATGGGCATTGCCGGCAGCTTATACTTTGTATGGGTACGGCACCAAGTACTGTTAGCAAGCCTACTATTTTCGGTTGCTATCCATGCCAAACTGCTTCCTTTAATGCTTCTCCCTCTATTTTTCCGCGTTCTCTCCTGGAAAAAGCTTGTAGCATTTTATGCGCTCATCGCGATAATTTCAGTGGGAATGTTCCTTCCCTTTTTTAGTATGGAGATGGTATCGAATATGCTGAAAAGTACCCAATTATATTTTGCGAAATTTGAGTTTAATGCAAGTGTGTATTATTTAATCCGATGGTGGGGTTTCCAAACTTATGGATATAACATTATTGCAACTGCCGGGAAGAACTTAACGTATTTGCCCATCGGATTTGTGGTAGCGGCTAGCCTGTGGAACTGTATTCATCCTAAAGTGCTTTACGTGAGAATCATATGGAGTTTGGCAATCTACTATTTTGCTGCCACCATTGTACACCCCTGGTACCTTACCCCTCTAGTAGCGTTTGCCCTGTTTACGCCTTATCGGTTTCCTATGGTTTGGTTAACACTTGCTATGCTATCGTATGCTACGTATGCAAACCCTGGGTATCAAGAAAATCTCTGGTTTGTTGCCATTGAGTATAGTTTAGTATATGGAACTGCCTTCTACGAGCTTACCCGTGTTATCAACCTAAAAGCAATGTTTGCAAACCATTCTTTTACAAAGAAAAAGCCGACGTAAAGTCGGCTTACTATGATTATGTACTGCAAAGCAACGATTTAGCTTAGAAGATACTTGCTAATAACTGCTTTAATTCTTCCCAAGATTGCTTGTCGGCTTCTGCATCGTATTTCAAATTCATGCCGAATTGAGCAGCTAGCGAATCGGCTTCAGGGTTGGTATACCCATGGACTGCACCCTCGTAAGCTACGTATTTGTAATCTACACCTGCACTATCCATTTGTGCTTTGAACGCTTCAATGTGTTCGGCGGGCACAAAGGTATCAGCAGCACCATTGCATACAAGTACTTTCGCTTTCACTTCGCCGGGCTGAGGCTGAACCGGCAGTTGTAATCCGCTATGGAAAGCAGCTACTCCATCTAAATCATATCCTGCATTTGCCATAGAAAGCGCTACCGACCCACCAAAGCAATAGCCAATGGCAGCAATTTTTGTTGAATCTACCATTGGGTTCATTTTGAGCTCTGCTAAAGCAGCTTCAAACCGTTGTTTAGCGCTTTCAAGATTGCTCATTACGTTCATGGCAAATTTTCCGGCATCTTCGGGGTGAGCGGCTTGTTTGCCATCGCCATACATATCAACTGCAAGGGCTACATAACCTAATTCGGCAAGCATATCGGCGCGCTTACGGGCATAATCGTTGTGCCCCCACCACTCGTGAATTACCAAAACACCAGGACGCTTCTCTTCCATGCTCATATCGTAGGCTACATACCCTTTCATGGTAAGCGTATCGGCAGTATACTCTACTTCTGAGACGCTGAGCTGTACTACTTTTTCAGCTGGCTCTGCTTGTGCAGTGGTGTCGGCGGTAGTATCCTCGTCAGTTTGTTGCGAAGCCCCCCCGCATGCTGCCAATAGTGTAGCAAACGCTATCAGCAATACACTGTTTTTCATGTTAAAATTCATGTGATTTAAGGTTTTAAAGTGATAAAATAAGATGCCGAACATAACAGATTTTAGTCAACTTTTGCAAGTTGATACGTTTGTTCGCGTAGAAAATGCATGATTTGCTGCCGATTTCCAATGCTAGCGATTTCTTCAGGCGAGATAGGCCTGCCGATTTCCACCTGCAATGAAGACCCCATTTTGTTTTTCACTTCGTGTAATAGGAGTGAAAGACGCAGGGTAAGACTAATGTGGCTTACGACCTGAAAAATACGGCTATTCGTTCCATGAAAATACAATGGCACTACCGTAGCTCCCGATTGTTTAATTAGCTTTGCCGTAAAGGTTTTCCATTCGGAGTCGGTAATGTTTGAGCTAAATGCGCTAGCCGCTGTAGAAACGCCTCCCGCAGGAAAAATTAGCACTGCACCCTCTTTTTTCAATTCTTCTATAGCCGCATTTTTAGAATGAATATTGGTGGAAATAGCTTCTTTTGTTTCTCGAAAATCAATTGGAAGAAAGTGGGGTTTGAACTCTTCTGTTTGGCACAGCACACTATTAATGAGAATTTTGAAGGATGGGCGTATGGTTGACGCTAAATAGCATAGCGTAATACCATCGAGCACACCAAATGGGTGATTGGCAACCATCACCAGCGGTCCTTTTTTAGGAATTGCCTCTAAGGCTTGGGCATCAAACTCGAGTTGTAGGTGCATTGCTTGGATAGCAGCCTCCCAAAAAGAAACCGACCGGCTCAACATCGCTTGCCTTGCTTGCGAATATGCTCGTTGTAGTTTCGGCTTGCCAGTAATGGTTTCTACCCCTTTGATCAGGATTTTCTTTAGAAAAGGGTCATCTGGCTGAGCATATGTAATTTGCGGTGCAGTATTCATGCTTAGTAAATTTTGGCGAAAGTATTTCGTAAATATCAATTCAAAGGCAAGAAATGATGAACGATTTTTTATGCATTTTCTGGCAAGAGAGTTGGCGAAGTAGCATGCATGTTCTAATTTCGCATCCGCAAGCTGGCACAGGCAGCTCCTAGTAATCCCCCAGGACTGAAAAGTAGCAAGGGTATCTGGTTGTAGCGCCTGGTGTCAGTCTTGCTTTTTTTATCTTCTCTCCTACTTTACACAAAAAATATATCTCCAAAGCCTTTCTAGGATAGTGTGAACATGAGTAGCTTTGTAGTATAATTTTCGTTTACTCAATTTAATTCAAAAAGCATCATGAAATTTTTTGTAGATACAGCCAACCTAGATCACATCAGAGAAGCCCACGAAATGGGCGTGCTCGATGGGGTTACAACCAACCCATCTTTAATGGCAAAAGAGGGCATTAAAGGTAAAGCCAATATTTTAGCGCATTATAAAGCTATTTGCGATATCGTAGATGGAGATGTAAGTGCTGAGGTAATCTCTACGGATTATGATGGCATGGTAAAAGAAGGCGACGAGTTGGCTGAAATCGACGAGAAGATTAACGTAAAAATTCCGATGACATACGATGGCATCAAAGCCATTAAGTATTTTGCCGATAAAGGTATTAAAACGAACTGCACCTTGATTTTCTCACCAGGGCAAGCGCTCATTGCTGCCAAAGCCGGAGCAAGTTTTGTTTCACCGTTCATTGGCCGCCTCGACGACATTGCCACCGATGGCGTTCAGCTTATCGAACAAATTGTGGGTATTTTTCATAATTATGGATACCCAACGGAAGTACTAGCGGCCTCAATTCGCCACACTATGCACCTAATCCAATGCGCTGAAGTAGGTGCTGATATTGCTACATGCCCGCTTCCGGTAATTAAAAGTTTACTAAATCACCCTCTTACCGATAAAGGTTTGGCACAGTTTATTGCAGATGCCAAAAAAATGGAGGAGTAAAACACTGTTACTTTTTTGGTGTTTACATTTCAGTGCTAGGCAGCTTTTGCTTAGCACTGCATTATTTTGCATAATTTGTATTGCTCCTGCCTTATGTACATTATTAAAGTAAAAGGGAAAGCTAAAATTCCGGATTATATCCAACTGCGCGACGAAAACTTTGTATTATTTGCCTATTTCCGTGCCGATCGGCCGCTGAAAAAATTGGAGAAGTACGGGCTTGAAGGCAAAGAAGAAGAGCTTCGGCAAATTATCGAGGAGCTTCCCTTCGGAAAGCTTCGTAAATTAGAGCTTTAAATGTGTTGATTGCCATGCGCACAGAAAGTTCTCCTATCATCCAACTTAATGACGTATCTGTACAACAAGAGCAGCATCTGATCTTATCGGGTGTAGAACTCACACTACTCGAAAGTGAATTTGCTTATCTCATAGGGCCAACGGGTAGCGGAAAATCGAGTCTCCTACGGCTCTTGTATGCCGATGTCCCTTTAGCCTCGGGCGAAGGCATCGTAACCGAATTTGCACTACATGCGTTGCGTCCGCATGAAATCCCCTTCCTACGCAGAAAACTAGGGATTATCTTTCAAGAGTTTGAGTTACTCACCGATCGAACTGTTGCCGATAACCTTCGCTTTGTTTTAAAAGCTACCGATTGGCGCGATAAAACAGCCATAGAACGACGTATTGAAGAAGTGCTCACGCAAGTAAAACTCGAAGGGAAGGCAAAAAACTACCCTTGGCAACTTTCGGGAGGTGAACAACAACGTGTTGCGATTGCCCGCGCCTTACTGAACCGCCCCAAACTTATTTTAGCTGATGAGCCTACCGGAAACTTGGATCCGGGCGTGGCCAACGAAATATTGCAGTTATTTATCCATATCCATGAGCAAGAAGCTACGGCAATTCTCATGGCTACTCATCACCATAATTTCATTAAAAAATACCCAGCTAGGGTGCTCAAATGCGAGCATAAGCAAATTCGGAGTATCAGTGCCGAAAAAGTACGGCAAAGCATAGAACGACACCTTTAATGATTCATAATCAGATAGTTACGAATTCCCGTAATAATCCAATACTGCGCTAACACATAGGTGAGCATAATGATGAATTCGGCACTTGGAAACGGATGCAAAAACGTATTAATCGCGATGCACGAATCGGAAACCATGAAAACAATGGCTCCTATCAGTACGCGCATATAACTCTCCATGTATAAATTTGGAGTATTGCGTGCCGCCGCAAACACGCCCATAAGCATGAGGACCGCAGCATACACAAAAACAGCCACTTTCAATATAACATCAAGATTGGGCAACAAAAGGAAATATAACACAGCCGCATACACCGCGAAGGGAAAGGTATACCATAGTCGGAACTGCATTGCTGAAGATGCCTTACGAAATAAAACTATATAAATAAGGTGCGCACAAAGAAAAAAAGCTAACCCTAGTAGAAAAAAGTCAGGATTCAGTCTGGTAAATAGAAGTGCAACATCGCCTAACCAACTAAAAATGAGTGCACTAATAACGAGTTTTAGCTTTGGCATACCCTTAGCGATAACCGAAGCCGGTAAGGTGTACCAGCAGTATATCCCAAGTAATGGCATAAGCAAGGGTTTAGTCAAGTACTCTAATAACACATTCTCAAAAGAGACTGACCCTAAGTTTAACATGGTGCAAAGTATCAACATCCACCCTACCACTTTTGCGTTTTTGGAAGGCAGAACGGTGAATGTTAGAGCATTGCGAAATATTTTCACTATATTACTGATTATCATGTGCTTATAAACTTTACATAACGCAATAAAGTGAGTAAACCTATCCTAAATAAGAGTATTTCTATATACTTTGATAGCTATACTTAAAATTATAATATATTAAGATGATTTTGTATTTTACGAATATTTATTAAATTGCCCACTGAGATTATTTCTAATAATTTATTGAAATAATCCTATTTTAAAGATAACCCTATCCGCTAAACAAAAAAGATGGCACAACGAAAGAATTACCCGGGCAATTTAAGAACTCCTGGCACTAAAGACTACAGTCTTATTTTGGGCAATTTAATGAGTTATCGGAATAAACTCTTTAGAGAAGAAGATGAACAAGAAATTGGTCTTCTTTTCCTAAAAATTGCAGAAAAATTAAAGGAACTTGGTTTTAAAAGAGCATTTAACTCTGTGAAAATGCGAGCCGGGCGTAGGAAACTTGGCAAGTTTCGCGACATCACCCCGCAGAAAAAGGAAGAAGTGATAGAAATTGCACTTAAGTACTGGGAAGCCGGCAAGAAAAAACACGATGAAGCGAAAGAAAAGAAAAAAAGCTAAGTAATAAACTTCAACGATTCTAGCCTGTGCGAATCTATATTTTTTACTAAATCTATCTATAATTATGGCTGTAAAAGTACTATTAAAAAACTCTCCGAAAACTGTAATTCTCGACGACGAAGTCTATGAGTATATCACTTCCAACGAATACCTTTCAAAGGTTCAATTGATTGATAATTTACGCGAGCACTCGTCGGGGTGTGCTGTTTTTCAAAAATCGTGGAGGAAACCAGACGGAACTTATAAAACAGATACCATTTATTTGCATAAACTAGTTGCCGAACAGTTTATCCCTAAACCAGAAGACGAGACTAAACAGTTGGTATATGCCGTCAATGGCAACATGTTAGATTGCCGTACTAAAAACTTGAAATGGTCGAATCGGTCTGAAATTAAGCGGAATATAAGCACCACTAAAAATAAAACAGGCTATATTGGTGTAACCAAAGATCGAAACAAGTTTAGAGCTATCATTTATTATAATGGCAAGCCTATAAGCTTGGGTAATTACAAAACACCAGAAGAAGCCGCCGAAGCATACAATAAGAAATCGCTTGAACTATTTGGGAAGACGCGCAGCCTCAATAAAATCCCAAAACCAACTGAAGAGCAAGCCGGTGTTTCTGCCGATTGAGTCTATCATTGCTTTTCAAACTATATACATTTAATTTCGCGTTCCTAGCGTTGCCTTTAAGCAACGCTTTTTCTTTGCCCTTTCAATTTTACGCTGTTTTGTAACTGCTTGCACTTAGGAAGGTTCTCATAATAAACGCCTGTATTGGTAAGCAAGCCCACTTATTTTTGCCTTATGCGAAGTCTTGAAGTATGTGTTAGCCCCGAACTTATTCATTTATTTTCTTTAGAGAATAAGGTAGTGGTGATCATCGATATTTTACGTGCCACCTCTAGCATGGTAGCAGGGTTAGCCAATGGCATAAAATGTATAGCGCCAGTAGCCACGATTGATGCTACACTTCCTTGGCAACAGAAAGGATATTTACGCGCCGGAGAACGAAATGGTAAAAAAATTTCTGATTTCGATTTGGGAAATTCTCCGCGTGAATTTATTGAAATAGGCAAACGTTGCCATCCTTGCGTAGTGATGACTACCACGAATGGTACACATACTTTAAAGAAATCGTTACAGGCAGACCATGTAGTGATTGGAAGTTTTTTAAATATAAGCCGACTTACAAGCTATCTGAATAATTGTGGGAAAGGCGTTCTGTTGCATTGTGCCGGCTGGAAAGGCAATGTAAACATCGAAGATACACTTTTTGCAGGTGCGGTAGTTTGGAACCTCTCACAAACTAATTCATTTATTAAAAACGATGCTGCAGCCATCGCAGAGTCAGTATATATGGCACACCGAGAAAACCTGTTGGCAGTGGTGCAAAAATCGGAGCATGCGCGTAGGTTAAATAGCGAACAAGCCGCCGCCGATGTACGATACTGCATGCAAGAAGATCTTTTCGATAATATTCCGCATTATTCGGAAAAGCACTTGGTAAATATGCCATAGTTTTTTGTAACCCTTCATCTATTAGTAGCATTATGAGCAAGAAAGAGAAATCAGCTATAAAGCAACATGTACATATTAAAAACCGAAAAGCTTCGCACGAATATTCTTTCCTAGATCAATACTTAGCGGGTATTGTACTGCAAGGGACGGAAATCAAATCGATTCGCATGGGGAAAGTTACCTTAACCGATGCCTTTTGCCTTTTTAAAGGCGAAGAACTTTTTGTGCGCGATATGCACATTTCGCCCTACGAAATGGGGAGTATTCATAACCACGAACCGAAAGCAGACCGCAAACTGCTCCTTACGAAACGTGAACTCAAAAAGATAAAAGAAAAAATGAAAGATAGTGGGCTAACGATGATACCTACCGAGTTATTCATCTCTGAGAAAGGGTGGGTAAAACTCAGAATTGCCATTGCAAAAGGGAAAAAACTCTACGACAAACGAAACGATCTCAAAGAAAAAAGCATGAAAAGAGAACTGGGTAAGTTGCTGTAGGAATTTTCATTTTTGGTGTAGCGTTGTAGCAACGTATTAAGCTAAAGTTGGCTATTACCCTCAGAGCTAAGCAGTTTAGGAAATCTGTAGTCTTCACTTAAAAACATTAAATAAGAAAATCCTTGAATCATGCCACTATTGGTATGCATTATTTTATAAAATTTACCCTGCCATTTCTTTCTACAATTAGCTATGAGAATTTTTACCACGCAAAAAACGCTACTTCTATCCTTTATCTGTACCCTAATAAGTTGGCAAAGTTTCGCTCAACAAACCATTACAGGGAAAGTTACGGATAGTGATACTGGCGAGGGGATGCCTTTTGTGAATGTATATTTCCAAAATACTACCATAGGTACTACCACCGACTTTGAAGGGTACTTTCGGCTTCCCATTCCTACCCCCCTCCCTGCCGATTCGCTGGTGGCATCTTACATCGGGTATGCCAAACGGGTAAAACCCATTGAAGGGAGGACTAATCAAACGATTAATTTTCAGCTTTCGCCCGATGCACAAACGCTAGAAGAAGTAACGGTTGTGTATGGAGAATATGAAAACCCTGCGTGGGAAATTTTACGGAATGTAATGGACAACAAGGCAGTCAACGATAAACGTTCGCTCGATGCCTATGAATATGAAAGCTACACAAAAATTGAAATTGATGTTGATAACATTACAGAGAAATTCCGTAAAAAAAAGATGGTAAAAAAAATCATCAGTGTGCTCGATAGCATCGAACGCATTGCCGGTGAGGATGGTAAGCCAGTGCTTCCCGTCTTCATTTCGGAAACATTATCCGATTATTATTACCTGAAAGAATCAAATCGGCAAAAAGAAACCATCAAAAAAACTAAGGTAACAGGCATTGGCGTTACCGATGGTTCTACAGTGTCCCAAATCATAGGCACTTCTTTTCAACAATATAATTTTTACAAAAATTGGCTCAGCATCGTAGAGAAAGATTTCGTTTCGCCTATTGCCGATAGTTGGAAGCTATTCTATGATTATGATCTCCAAGAAGAAGGGGTAATTATCGGCGGTATCCCATGTTATCGCATTGCCTTTACACCCAAACGCCCGCAAGATTTAGCATTTTCCGGTACGATGTGGGTGGCCGATTCTTCGTATGCACTCAAACAGATTGACGTAACCGTTGGCAGATCAGCCAATTTAAATTTTGTTGAAAAAATCAAGATTCAACAAGAGTATGCAAATGTGCAAGAAAACGGCGCATGGCTACCTCAAAAAACGCGCGTCTTAATCGATATTGGGGAAATTAGAGACGATTGGGCGGGTATGCTAGCGAAGTTTTATGTATCCAATAAAGATTTCGTAGTGAATAAACCCCGCGAACCTAAATTTTTCGATCAGCAAGTAAGCCTCGAAGAAGATGCACTTATTAACAACGACGCAGAATTTTGGGATCAGCATCGGCACGATTCGCTCACTATCACCGAAAAAAATGTGTATCAAATGATTGATACCATGAAAAACTTGCCGGTAGTGAAAACCTATGTAGAAATTGCCAATATCGTGGTGAATGGTTATAAAAAAGTGGGTAAAATCGATTTAGGACCTTACTCGTATGCATATGTTTTTAATGAGGTAGAAGGGCATCGGTTTCGTATGGGGTTTCGTACCAACGTTGATTTTAGCCGAAAATTCATTTTTAAAGGATATGGTGCCTATGGCTTGCGCGATAACCGATGGAAATATTTGCTCGAAGGGCAGTATATCATTTCGCGAAAGCCCTGGACACAAGTAGGGATAAGCCGCTCGGTAGAACTCGAACAAGTTGGTATATACAACGACGACCTTGAAAACACCGTGCTTTTCAATGCTTTTGCTCGCTTTGGCACCATGCGCCAACCTTTTTTAAATTATATGAATAAAGCGTGGTTTTCTACACAAATCTTACCAGGGCTTCAGAAAAGCATTCTATTTCGTAACCGCAAGTTTGACCCCCTCTACAATTTTGAATTCTTCTTACCCGGCGACGATGAATCAAGAAGAACCTCTTTCACCATTAGTGAACTTGTTTTTGAATTACGCATTTCTCCCGGAGAACAGTTTATTCAAAACGACAATAATCGTATTAGCCTAGGCAACGGGAACCGCCCTACCGTTACATTACGCTATGTGTACGGGCTAGATAATTTTATGGGCAGTCAACTTAATTATCATAAATATGAATTTGGTTTAGAGCAAAACGTCCGATTAGGCACATTGGGCCGTACACGTTACCGACTGCGCGCCGGATATACACCCTCTATTCTTCCTTATCCACTTTTAGAAACCCACTTAGGAAACGAGTCGAGTTTTTATAACGAAAACTCCTACAACTTGATGGATTTCTTTGAATTTGTGAGCGATCAATACGCCACTATCAACGTAAAGCACCAATTCGATGGATTAATTATGAACCGAATTCCGCTTTTTCGCAAATTAAAATGGCGTCTTTTTGCAACAGCTAAGGTGCTATACGGAAGCACTCGGCAAGAAAATATCGACATCATACCCAGCACCGATGAGCAAGGCAACCCTATCCCAAGTTTCAACACTTTAGGCGAAATGCCTTATGCTGAAGTGGGTTATGGCGTAGAGAATATTTTAAAATTTGTCCGAGTTGATTTAATTCATCGCCTTACCTATCTAGACGAAAACGCTCAAAACTTTGGTGTTCGCTTCTCTTTCCAATTCCGATTATAATAAAAAGTAAGATTTACACTCATTCAAAGTAATTTTTCACAAGGTATAATCGTATTAAAGATATATTTAGTTAACGTTCGTATAAGTCTGAGATGGCATCCGCTGGATGCCATTTCCTTTTTAAGCAAAATTAAGGCACACAACAAGTGCACAGCTACACCACGTGCTATCATTAAAAAATGGAATTGCTGTGCAGGTTGATAGCGCATCCTGCCCAAGTGTAAGGTAAATTGCGTAAGTTTGTCTAAAAATTATAACCGTTATTCGCTATGAATATCACAGAAGAAAATGGCTTTAAATATATAGATGAAGGCACAGGTGATACCCTGCTCCTCTTACATGGGTTGTTTGGTGCATTAAGTAATTGGTCTGACGTAACAAACCATTTTAAGCGCAAATATCGAGTGATTATCCCCATGATGCCCATTTACGAAATGCCCATACGAGAAGCAGGACTCGATGGTCTTGTTAAATTCATAGAATCTTTTGTTGAATTTAAAGGATTATCAGAGTTCACTATCTTAGGTAACTCTTTAGGAGGACACGTAGGGATGATCTACACCCTGAAAAACAGCGAAAAAGTAACTCGGTTGGTTCTCACTGGTAGCTCAGGTCTTTTCGAAAATGGCATGGGAGGCTCTTACCCTCGCCGAGGCAGCTACGACTTCGTAAAAGAACGAGTAGGTTATACATTTTACGACCCTAAAGTGGCGACCAAAGAGCTCGTAGATGAAGTATTTAACGTAACGAAGAGTATCCCTAAGTGCCAAAGGATGGTCATTATAGCTCGCTCGGCTCAACGCCACAACATGGCCGATGAAATTCATAAAATTCAAATCCCTACGTTATTAATTTGGGGATTGAATGATACCATTACGCCACCTATCGTTGCCCATGAGTTCCACAAACGGATTAAAAATTCTGAACTACGGTTTATCGATCACTGTGGCCATGCTCCTATGATGGAACACCCAGAATACTTCAACACCCTACTCGAAAACTTTTTAGATAGAACTATGGTACTTTCTTAAAAACGTTTCCTTTTTTTATCCAATACGATAGACAATGATAGCTTCAGAACTCATTAACGATTCCATCCCCTATGTACAAACCGATACACTTTTATCCCAAGCGATTAGTTGGATGGAGGAGTTAATGGTTAGCCAACTGCCCATTGTCGACCAACAATCCAACTACTTAGGTATCGTAGAAGAATCCGTTTTATTAAATATGGCTACCATCGGCAATGAAACGATAGGAAGTGTACCTCCCAACTACGAAAAATTATACGTATCTGCCGACACACATTACTACAATATTTTGGTGTTTTTTGGAGAGCATGATTTGGAAATCATCCCTGTACTCAACGAAAAAATGCAGTACAAAGGGACAATCACTCAGAAAGACCTGCTCGATGTAGTGGCTCAAGAATTTTCACAACAGCCTTTCGGCACTGTACTCGTTTTGAAAGTGAGTACAATACAATACTCTATGCAAGAAATTAGTCGGTTAGTTGAAACCAATAATGCAAAGGTGATTAGCAGTGCGGTTACTCAACTCCCCGACGAATCCGATAAATTCACAATTACTGTAAAAATAAATACAGCAGATTTATCGCGGATAATTGCCACTTTCGAGCGTTTTGGCTACCAAATTGCAGCTCGTTACGATGAAGTCTCGGCACTGAATTACGACCAAGACCGCCTAAACCATTTATTACGCTATCTAGAAATTTGATTTTTTATCCATTTGACTCGCATCGCCATTCATAGCCGAGCTTTCCACGAAGAAAAGCTTCCCATTTTCAAACTAATTCTAGAAGAAGTTCAGAGGCACAACATTCATGTAGTACTTCATGCAGATTTAGCTACATTCCTAACGCAACAACCGCTAAATTTTCAGCACTTATTCAATGGCGTTTTCCGAAAAACAGACGATTTACAAAATATCGACTTTCTGTTTTCAGTTGGAGGCGATGGTACACTGCTAGAAGCCATAACTTTAGTTCGGAATTTACAAATTCCTATTCTAGGAATCAATGCAGGGCGGCTAGGTTTTTTAGCCACTATCCCTAGCGAAGAGATAAAAACTTCTATCGATGCTCTTTTTAAAGGGTTTTATAGCATAGATTACCGTACCCTAATCCAAATAGATTCAAACCGCGATATTTTCGATGGAATGAACTTTGGACTCAATGAATTTGCGATTTTAAAGCGCGATACATCGTCGATGATTGTGGTGCATACTTACCTCGATGGAGAATATCTCAACTCATATTGGGCAGATGGATTGATTATTGCTACTCCAACAGGGTCAACCGGATATTCATTGAGTGTAGGAGGCCCTGTGGTCATTCCACACTCCAATAATTTCATCATTTCGCCAGTGAGTCCTCATAATTTAAATGTGCGCCCATTGGTTGTTTCCGACGACAGCGTTATTTCATTTGAAATTGAAGGAAGAAGTAAAAACTTTCTAATTTCGCTTGACTCTCGCTCGCGGAAAGTTGATGCCAGTATCCAGATGGCAGTACGAAAATGTGATTTTAAAATCGCATTAGTAAAGCTGAAAGACAATAATTTTTTAAACACCCTACGTTTAAAGTTAAACTGGGGATTAGACGCAAGAAACTAACAATTTTCAATTTGTTATATCTATGAAGTCATTGAGCAAGACTTATTTCCTACTCGCTGCCCTATTGTTCATCACTGTTCAACAATCGAAGGCGCAATCTGCATTTGCAAAACATACACGGAAAAAAACATACATTAACGTAGGTGCTTTTTTAGGTCCTGTCAACTATTTCGGTGATCTAGTTCCAAAATCGAAATGGGGTAGTTTTGATTTTACCGACACTCGCCCCGCTGTAACGTTGTATGGTACTTGGAAACGCTCGCCCAACCTTCGTCAACGCTTTAGTATTTCATGGATGCGTATTTCGGGCGACGACTATGTAGATAGTCCTCCGCTCACTCCTGAAGAAAATCCTGAATTCTTTCAATTTGATATTTTCCGTTATCGCCGAAACCTTCACTTCCGCAATGACCTTATTGAAGTTGCTCAAACTTTTATTTGGGACATTAAAGGAGCTCCTGGAGTATTTTATAGAAGATATTCCAGTTGGAACCCATACGTTTTTGCAGGAGTAGCGCTATTGTATAGCAACCCCAAAGCTAAAGCTCCTGAAGGCAACTGGGGAGAGTACCAACAAGGCGATTGGGTGCCTTTGCGGTTATTCCAAACCGAAGGACAAGAAAAACCGTACTCTTTTGCTCAATTTGCCGTACCATTCGGGATAGGAGTTCGCAAAGCGATTACTATGTATTTCGATTTTTCAGCAGAAATTGGATACCGAGCTGCATTTACCGATTATTTAGACGATGTAAGCACTTCTTATACCGATTTAAGTTTCTGGCAAAGCTCTGGGCAATTTAAAGGTGGTCCAAAAAAAAATAGTGAAGAAGATAATATTGCTCTTGCACAAGCACTTAGCGACCGTTCGCGTGAAATTCGCGCTGAGTATGCGGATGCAGATAGAGTACCCGAACTTATTGGAAATTCCACAATTACATACGAATCTAGATATGATGGCACACGCTATGAAGTGCTCAATGGTTACGGACACGAATGGGAAGGCGGAGGCCCTGAAGGATTCTTTAGAACGAAGCGTGGCGACATCGGCGATAAAGATGCGTTTATTTTTGTTGGGCTTAGTGCCAGCTATATTTTTGATAGAGGTGTAAAAACCCCTCGATTTGGGGCAGGAGCTTCGCTTCGCAGGGTTGATTTTGGCTCGCGTAAACAACAACGTCGTGTATTACGAAGCAATGGCAAAAAACGCGGAAAGTATCAGGATAAAAATCAACGCAAAATCAATAAAATGAAGAAGTCGCGTTTAAAAATGAAGACTTACGGAAATATCGGAAGCTAATTTTTTAGACATTTACTTTTTAAAAAGACTGCTTTGTGAAAGCGGTCTTTTTTTTGCCTATTACTATCAAACAATGCACAACTATTTTTAGCAAACATTCTCATGATTATAAAAAAACTTCGCTTTTTGCTGCTTATTATCTTTGTGTTAGGTATAAACTCTCAAGCTGTAGTGGCTCAGAAAGGAGAAATCGGGTTTGGTATTGGAGGAACAAACTACAAAGGTGATTTGGCTAAAATGCCTCAACTATTAAGCACTCGCATTGGCGGTGAGGTATTTTATAGATACCATTTGGGCGATGCCGTAAGCTGGAAAATTGGTGGTATGTTAGGGCTACTCAGTGGTGATGATGCTCTTTCCGGTGACCCATTCCAAAAAGAACGAAACCATTCATTTAGTGGTAGCGTCATTGAGTTGCACACTACTTTAGAATACCACTTTTTCAACTTTAGAGGCCGCAAAGATTTCCCAAAGTATAGCCCTTATTTATTTATTGGCGTAGCAGCTGCACATTTTAGCATTAATGCTAACCCCGAACCAAGTGATGAAACGCCTGAACCACCTTTTGTGAATTTTGTGATGCCGTACGGAGTGGGAGTAAAACGTGTGCTTAGCTCACGCTTCATTTTAGGGTTTGAATGGGGCACGCGGCACACCTTTACCGATTATCTGGATCGAGTAGGTGTGCCTAGTACTACTACTCCTAAGTTTAGGAGAGGAAATGCAGAGAATAACGATAAGTATTTTTTCTTGAGTGTATCGCTTTCATATCGTTTTAACTCAGTGAAATGTCCTGATCCACTTCCAACACGTTTCCGACGTAAGTAGTTACCCCTTACGATTTTTCTGGATATTGTCTTTTAACTCTTTACGCAAATCGTTTACTTGTCGGCGCAAGTCAATGAGTTCTTTTCGGGTGTAGTAATCGCGGCTAAAGGTATGAATTGAGCCATCGGTTTTAATAGCTAAATCTACATATTGCAAATTAAGGTAGACGAGATCTTCGTCGGGCAGACGGCCTAAGATGATGCGTACCGGCTTTTTCAACCTTCCACTTAGCGACATATCGCGTACTTCACTTTTGTTATCGGCGATGAGAGCGAACTCATCGGCTTCTGGGTGGTTCTCTTGCGCCCAAATCAAAGCTTCAATGTCATTTTCTTCTAAATCGCCCCCATCGCCTCGTGCTTTCACGAGTTTCATCATGGTGATAATGCTCGGGATTGAATCGGAAGTTATGGAATAGATTCCTCCTATTTTTCCTTTTTTCTTTTCGTTATTTCGCTTTTTATCACCATCATTAAAAAAGACAAAATCTTTTATTTTACTGTTTTGCTGGTTGCTCAAATGCCATCGCAACACTTGCGTGGTATACGGATACATACTTGCCGTCCAATCGCTTACGGTTACAATATGATTACCCCATTTTTCGTGGTTACGCTCAAAAACCTTAAAGGAAACGGAGTCGGCGCCAATGGCAAGAAATTTCCGATCGCGCTTGGGTATTAACCGAAGAATGTTACGGATATGCTGCTGCTGTGCCGTAAGTTGTAGTTCTCCATTGGTTTCATTTGGTAAAGGCTTCGTAGGGATGGTATCCATGGGTTTTCGTTGCTTTGTATCAGAGGGTATTTTATTTTCAGCAACTACGGGTGAGGGTGGTGGAACGACTGTAAATGCAAATCCATGAAACCACGCTTCCGCTATCTCGCGCGATGGGCAATCGGTTTGTTTAATGATAATCCATTCGATAGAGTCGGTTTCGAATAGCTTGGGAAGTACTTTCCGCAACTGTGAGATTCGATTCGTATTTAACGTTTTGAAAGAGCGTCCTTCGGGGTGATCGGTATATATTAAACGGATGGTACGTACAGTTACCTTATCAATCTTACCAATTGCATCCGGATTCAAAATTTCATATTTCCCATAATTCATCTGTAAGGTTAGTTCCTCGGCAGAAGGCTGATAAGATGGCTGCTCTTTTCTTTGTAAACTCTCATACTTTTGCAACACAATTTCAGGATGCTGTGCTGCTAGAGGTGCACAAAGTATTATGCTAAAAAGAAGTGATAGGACACAAAATCGTAAAAATAGTCTGCACATAAAGCTGGTGTTTGAGTCATCAGTTAAACCCTAACTAAAATATGAACGTTCGAGAAGTTTTGCCAATTATTGACCTCCATTGCGATCTGCTTTCATTTTTGCAAGAACACCCCGAAACTACTGAAGTACAACCGCTAATGGGTGCCTCTATTCCCTATTTACAAAAAGGTGGAGTAAAACTCCAAACATTAGCCGTTTATACCGATGTAACTCCGCAAAGTGTACATTATGCTACGGAACAGGTTGCTATTTTTAAGAAGCTAATTAAAAAAGGGGCTTTAGAATTGTTTAAAGCAGAAACCTTCCCTTCAAAAAAGACGCAAGCCCTGTTAGCCATTGAAAACGCTGCCGGTATATGTCATGAAAATATGCCACTCGACGAGGGCTTCGCTAATTTTGACCGATACTTGCAAGAAGTTACACAAATTTTTTACATCAGCTTAACGCACCATACCGAAAACAGGTTTGGGGGTGGTAATTATAGCGAAGCGGGCCTAAAACCCGACGGAAAGCATTTGCTCGAATACCTTTCGGGAAAGGGAGTAGCGATTGACTTATCCCATGCTAGCGATGCCCTTGCGCATGATATTTTAAACTTCTCTTACCAAAAAGGACTTAAACTGCCTATTATCGCGAGCCATTCTAACTTTCGCTCGTTAACCGAACATGTGCGCAACTTGCCCATGGAAATTGCCTTAGAAGTGGTTAACAGAGAGGGCATTATTGGGATTAACTTTCTACGAGCATATCTGCACCCAACCAATGCCGATTATTTGATAGAACATTTGCTGTTTGGGTTAGAGCATTTCCCAGATTCCTTATGTTTTGGTGCCGACTTCTTTTATACAGAAGACCATCCTGATCAAACCCGAAAACCTTTTTTCTTTCCCGAACACCAGAATGCATCGGTGTATCCGCAAGTCCTTAGCCAACTTAGAGCAAGGGGTATTACTGAGAATATGCTTAATAAATTAGCTTACCAAAACGCTTTCAACTTTCTAAGCAAGTAAGATTCCTCTCTTTTCCGTAACTTTAACTTCTATTCAACGCCAATAAAACTGCATATGAAACTTATTCGCTTCCTTTTCTTTACCCTACTTTCCGCTGCGTTAGTTTGGGTTTTAGAGGTAAACCCTCCGCTTGTTCCTTCTCTTTCGCAAATTCCTCCGCTAGGAAAATTTATGGATCCATTTCATGGATTTTGGCAAAATGCAGAACCCCTTCAAACTGAATCTACTTTTGAAGATGCCTCCGTTGAAGGTCTTGAAGGTAATGTAAGTGTATTGTATGATACGTTGCTTGTTCCCCATGTTTTCGCACAAAACGACCACGATTTGTATTTCATGCAAGGATACCTAACGGCAAAACATCGATTGTGGCAAATGGAATTTCAAACCCACGCGGCAGCAGGGCGCATTTCCGAAATTATTGCTTCTGAATCGACTTTGCGTTTCGATCGTACCCAACGCCGAAAGGGACTTCCGTTTGCCGCAAAGAACTTTCTGAAAAATATTGAAGCCATCCCCGAAATGAAAAATATTGCAGATGCCTATACGCAAGGCGTGAATGCGTATATCAGCAGCCTGACCGAGTATAGCCAACTTCCGTTAGAATATAAATTATTGAACTACCAACCAGAACCTTGGAGCCCATACAAAAGTGCTTTACTTTTAAAATACATGGCGAACGATTTAGCTTTTGGCGACTACGACCTCGAATACACCAACGCCATTAAAAGTTTTGGCCCAGAAATGTTTGCATTGCTCTATCCGGATATGCTTCCTTTTCAAGATCCCATCGTAAATGGCACTACCGATTGGGACTTTGAACCAGTCAAAGTAAATATGCCTGCAAATGCGCTTCCAGAAGGTGCTAACGTATACAACAACGATTTAGTTGAAGACCCAGACCCCGATAATGGCAGTAACAACTGGGCAGTTAGCGGCAGTAAAACCAAAAACGGAAATCCTATTTTATGTAGCGACCCTCACTTGCAACTAAATTTACCTTCTATTTGGTATGTGATGCAACTATCGGCACCAGGCATGAATGTGAAAGGTGCTACTCTACCCGGCTCTCCTAATGTAATTATTGGGTTTAACGACTCTATCGCTTGGGGGGTCACCAATGCGCGCCGCGATGTGGTCGATTGGTACGAAATCAGTTTTAAAGAAGACGATAAAAGTAAATATCAACTCGATGGCGAATGGGTTGATACAGAAACAGTAATTGAAGAAATTAAAATAAAAGGTGAGCCTGCCTTTTTCG
The DNA here is from genome assembly GCA_964394585.1 of uncultured Roseobacteraceae bacterium. GTDB lineage: Bacteria > Bacteroidota > Bacteroidia > Cytophagales > Flammeovirgaceae > CAYUJH01. The sequence continues at coordinate 6,358 of CAYMYI010000013.1, read as the reverse complement.
ATACGGTATACTACACGCAATGGGGTCCTGTAATGTACGACGACTCCTTCTCACCCAATGCCTCGAACAACTACCGCCAAACCAATGCCGATGCAGCGATGCAAACTACAAAAGGGAAGAAAACCACAAGCGATCGTCGCAATTTTGCATTACGCTGGATAGCCCACGACGCCTCCGAAGAGCTTCTCACATTTTATAAACTCAACCGAGCTGATAATTATAACGACTACCTAGAAGCCCTTACCCATTTTGCTAGCCCTGCCCAAAATTTTGCCTTTGCAGCATCAAATGGAGATATCGCCATGAAAATCCAAGGAAAATTCCCAGTAAAATGGCATCAGCAAGGCAAATTCATCATGGATGGGTCGCGCTCAGATATGGCATGGCAAGCGTTTATCCCAGCCGAACATAATGTCTATTCTTATAACCCTGAGCGGGGGTTCATCAGCTCTGCCAACCAACATCCAGTAGACAGCACCTACCCCTATTATGTATACGCTGAACGCTACGAATACTACCGCAACCGCAGGGTAAACCGTTTGCTCGAAGGGATGAGCAATATTACCATCGAAGACATGATGAAAATGCAAAACGATAACTATAATTTAATGGCAGCGGAATCGCTCGATACGCTACTCACCATGCTTTCTACCGATGACCTCAGTACCGAAGAGCAAACCATGTACAATGCCCTCGAAGCATGGGATTACTATAACGATGCCGACCAAATTGCCCCTGCCTACTTTGAAGCTTTCACCTCGCAGCTATTCCCTATGATTTGGGATGAGATGAACGACGCGCCTTTTCCACTCATTTCGCCCAATAAAACCAATACATTCCACCTTATCAAAACTCAGCCTGATCTTGCTTTTTTTGATATAAACAGTACACCTGAAATTGAAGATGCCCCTGCAGTAGTGCTCAAAGCTTTTCAGAAAGCCGCGGAAAGCATCGAAGAATGGAAGGCTGCTTATAACGATGAACTCACTTGGGCTAAGTACAAAAGTACCGACATTGTACACCTTGCGCGCCTCCCTGCATTCAGTGTAAACGATGTGATGAACGGAGGCAACCGTAACATCATCAATGCAACTAGTCATCGCCATGGCCCTTCCTGGCGAATGGTTGTAGAAGTAACCCCTCAAGGGCCCAATGCTTTTGGTGTGTACCCAGGAGGACAATCGGGAAATCCAGGCAGTCCGTTTTATCATAATATGGTCTCTCAATGGGAACAAGGAAAATACTTCCCCATGCCTTTACTGACCCTCGATGCACAAAACAGTGCTTTCATACAAATTGAATACACTAGCCAACCTTAACCAACTATTCGCATGATTATTCTTCGCATCCTCATTCTTGGTATTATTTGTTCTGCCTTGCAATATTTTTATCCCTGGTGGAGCATGGCAATTTCGGCTTTTGCTTTGGGCATACTCTTTGGGCAAAATGGATTTAAAAATTTTCTGACAGGCTTTTTAGGAGTCGGTATCGCATGGTTTTTATATGCACTTTACCTTTCTTCTGCCAACGAACACCTGTTAGCCTCTCGTATAGCACAACTCTTACAACTCGAATCGCTTGAAACCCAAACGAATATTGCCAGTACTTGGCTACTGATGATTTTAACTGCTTTAATCGGAGGAGTTGTTGCCGGATTTAGCACTATGAGCGGCGGGTTTTTCCGTGCCATTTTTAAGAAAAAGAAGACCACATAATTATAACAATACTTTCATACCCCTCCGACCGACTTGCACGCTACACTATCATACTATAAACAACCAGCTTATGAAAAAACTTATCGTGCTGCTTTTTGGGATACTTGGCGCTTTAAACGGATATGCCACACACATTGTAGGAGGAGAAATTGAGCTTACCCATATACAAGGTGAATCGTATACTTTAGCTCTCATTCTATACTTCGACGAGGTATACGGTAACCCAGGTGCTATTGATACGGACGCAGATGTACATATTTTCCGAAAAGCCGACAATCAGTACCTAGAAAGCTTCACCTTACCCATTGTTTCTGATACATACGTAGCCTACACCAACCCAGAATGCGCTACAGGCGATTTAATCACCCGCCGTATTTATTATGCTACAGAAATTGAGTTACCCAACTCATTGTACGACCACCCTCAAGGGTACTATTTGGTATACGAACGCTGCTGCCGCAATCAGGTAATTCAGAATATTGCAGATCCAGAAGGTGCCGGGCAAACTTTTTACCTAGAAATTCCGCCCGTCGTGAAAGATGGTGCTCCCTTTCTCAATTCAACGCCTCGCCTTTTTCCACCTTTGAGCGACTACGCCTGCTTAAACCAACCATTCTATTTTAATTTTGGCGGCACTGATCTTGATGGCGACTCGCTAGTGTATAGCATCTCTATCCCCCTTAATGGCAATTCTACAAGGGAAGATCCTCTACCCCCTCCTACGCCCGGCCCGTATAGTACCGTCATCTTTTTACCTTCTTATAGTATACAAAATACCATTCGGGGGAACCCCTCGCTATCGATCAACCCACAGACTGGCTTTTTAACTATTGTACCCAGTGAGCTAGGCTTATTCGTTTTTGCTGTGAAATGCGAAGAATTCCGAAATGGAGAAAAAATTGGCGAAGTACGCCGCGATTATCAAATGCTCGTGCTTGATTGCCCCACAGCCGAACCCCCTCAAATTGGCTTACAAGAACAAGAAGGTAGAGTGTTTCAAGAAAGCGGAGAATTTACATTCGATGCCTCACTTACGGATAACTGCTTTACCGTGTACGCCACCGACGCTAGCCCTAATAGTCAACTAGCCCCGCAGATAATTCCTCTTACGCAACCTAATCTAAATGTTGTTACCGTAGCTCCCGGTAGCCAAACTGCAGAAAGTGGGGAAATCGTAACCTTTGAAGTTTGCCTCTCCGATTGCCCCGAACTTGTAAACGATCAGTACTCATTCCTGATGGTAGTGGGCGATAACTCATGCAGCTTGCCCTTACTTGATACCATTCAGGTTAACCTCAACATTTTTCTGGAAAACCTACCGCCTGAAGTTAGTACCGACTTACCGTTTAATCCATTAGAAGATTTCTACGAAGTAGATTTAGAAGTAGGGAATCCTTTAACTTTTGAAGCCTTAGGGTTAGATGCCGATAACGATAGCCTAGTACTCAGGCTAATCGGCAATGGTTTTCCACTTACTAATTTTTCAAGCAGCTTACTTACCGGCATAGGCGAAATCCGAGATTCTGTAACATGGTTTCCTACTTGCAACTTACTCCCCGCAGGGGATACCACCACTACGCTTTTCCTGGATTTAGTATTGGAAGATTATTGGGAATGTGGAAAAAAATCAGCAGATACTACCAGAGTAAAAGTTAATTTATTCTATACACCAGAAGAAAACCCCGGACCTGAAATTGAAATCACTTCACTCACCCCAACTCAAACGGGGAGTATTACCTCGTATTTCTATGAAATTATTGTAGGCGACTCCGTACAAATTGACCTTTCGGCAATAGACCCTAACGGCGACTTCATTTCAGTAACTCCCAGCGGAATCGAAACACTACGGCTTGACCAAGGAAGTTTGCAAGGGACTTCTTCCATTGCCGCATCGTATATATTTGCCGCTACTTGCGACCTCCTCGGAGAAAATACTACCCCCGGCGAATACGTGATTCGTTTTACCGCACGCGATGAAAGCAATTGCTCACCCAATGCGGAAAGCACGGTGGAACTACTCATTCGAGTGATTGACATCCCCCAAATAGAGATACCCGATTTCCCCAATGCATTTTCGCCAAATGGCGATAACAAAAGCGACGTTTTTCGAATTGCCATCCTCCCGATTGATAACTGCCAAGACCAATTCGAATCGGTACAAATTTACAATCGTTGGGGCGAGCAAGTTTTTGAAAGCACACAACGCGATTTCGCTTGGGATGGGAAAGACCACCCTGCCGGCGTCTATTTTTACATAATCCAATACAGGAACTCCTCGTACAAAGGCACCATAAATCTACTTACTAATAAGCCGTAGTTATGCCCGAACCTACACCGCTACGAAAAATTATCCATATTGATATGGATGCATTTTTTGCCTCGGTAGAGCAACGCGATTTCCCCGAATACCGGGGGAAACCACTCGTAGTAGGAAGCTCCCAAAAGCGTGGTGTAGTAGCTGCCGCAAGCTACGAAGCCAGAAAGTACGGAATTCACTCAGCGATGCCCTCAGCGATTGCCGCTCGAAAATGTCCTTATCTCATTTTTGCGAAATCGCGTTTCGAAGTCTACCGAGAAGTATCAAAACAGATTCGCGAAGTGTTTCATGAGTACACCGACCTTGTAGAACCGCTATCGCTCGATGAGGCTTACCTCGATGTAACAGAAAACCGCAAAGGAGCCACATCGGCGACTTTACTAGCCAGAGAAATTAAAAAACGCATCTTAGAAGTTACACAGCTTACCGCTTCGGCAGGAGTCTCGTTCAATAAATTTCTGGCAAAAATTGCCTCCGATATGGATAAACCCAATGGTTTATACGTCATCACTCCTGAACAAGCAAATCCTTTCTTGGAAAAGCTTCCTATCGAGAAGTTTCATGGCATTGGCAAAGTAACTGCCCAAAAAATGCGAAAGTTTGGAATTTTGAAAGGAGAAGACCTAAAACGATGGTCGCGCGAGCAACTCGTACATAAGTTCGGAAAAGTAGGGCATTATTATTTTCATATAGTTAGAGGAATAGACCCTAGACCGGTAAACCCTAACCGAATCCGCAAATCGATTGGGGCTGAACGTACCTTCGCTGAAGATAAGTTTGAACTCAACGATATGCAGCAAGCACTTCTGCCAATAGTGGAAGAAGTATACCAGCGGTCAATTAAACAAAAAGCATGGGGACGTACGTTTACGCTTAAAGTAAAATTTGCCGATTTTACTCAAATTACTCGCAGTAAAAGCCAAACTATTCCTCTACACTCGCTCGAGCAGCTTCAAAGTATTTGTTTTCGGCTGCTCGAAGAAACCTTCCCCGAGATGGAACAAGGCGTGCGTTTATTAGGATTCACGATGGCAAACCTCGAACGCCCTACCAATGCGCAAGGCACTCAGCTACTTATACCTTTCGAAGGCTGGGATTCATTATAAACTTGAACGCACCTTTAACAAAACTTGAGTGAGCACTCGCTCTATCGGAAAAATTAAAATAGCAATAATCACCTGAACGCCAAACTCATACACGGGCGACGCTCCAAAATCCAGATAGGTTTCAGCAACAGTTTCAATGTAAGAGAAAATCAGGATGATGGTAAGGTAAGAAAGTACTTTCGAGATTACCCTATTGCGGAGTTTGGTACGGTTCAGCCGAAAAGAAAGAAGCAATAAGGTAGAAAACAGCACAATTTGCAGAAGATAAAACCAGTTTTGCTGCCAATATGGTGGGCGAATAAAGAAAGGTACTGGCTCTAGTTCGTTCATTTTTCCAAATAAATCGCGAGAACGCACCAATAGTTTATACCTGCCACTTGGTAAATAATTCAGTGTGATGGAGTTGGCGGTACTCCACTCAGACCAATCGCGCTCGATACCTACACCGGTAAGCTTATACTGATATTCCACTCCGCCTTCTTCTAAATAATAAGGGTTTGAAATATGAAAGACGATAGTGTTGCCTTCTTGATCGAGCTGGATTTGCGAAATACTAAAGCGATTACCGGTTTTATCAGTTACTTGCCGCAAAAACAGGTTATAGCGATTAAACTCGGGAAGTTCCTTCACAAAATCAAAAGAGTATAATTGGTTGCTTTGCGTGATTACAAAGAGACGCTTTCGGTCTTGTGCCACAAAAATATTACGCAAATCGCCTAAAAGATTGAGCAAAACGAACGCATCTTTTTCATTGATATATTCAGAGAACACGTTCCAATCGTTTCCATCGAATAGCCATATAATATTACTCTGAGAGTGAATATAGCGTTTCTTAAAGTCAAACTTTTGCATCATATGGGGCGAAGCCACAAGGCGTTTTTCCGCTTCGTTGTAGCGAAATATCCCGGAAGAAAGCACGAAATACAGGCTATCATCCATGGTGATGCTTATGACTTCGTCGGCATATGGGTTTTCTATAGGAAATGATTTTGGGGCAGAATACTCTTGGTTTTCGGTGTAATCAATTTTAAAAATCGCATTAGCACTAGCAAGCCATAAGTGTTTGCCGTTTTCTTCCAAAATATGCGTTATGGGAGCTTGCAGTTTAGGAAACGACTCATCGTAAATCCAAGAGGCTTTGTTGCGTTGTTGTTCGAGTCGGTAGCCAAATACGTTACCATCGTCAGTAGAGACCCATAAGCGCTCCGAGTATGCTGAAA
>CAYMYI010000012.1:46136-54870 GCA_964394585.1 uncultured Roseobacteraceae bacterium | reverse complement strand
GTTCGTGTGCCAACCACTTTGCATAGAAATACCCCTCGGCTACTGTTAACGTCTCGGCATTGTTTTGCTGCACCGTAGGGTGCTCTTCGCGCAAGGCAAAATCGAATAACGGAAATGCTCCATTAATTTCAGTACGGCGGCGATCGAGGGTAACCCCCATTTTGTGCTGCACACTCCCCCACCGATGCTGCCAGTTGACCGAACCGTACAAATCGCGCTGGTGGTTGGTAAAATCGAGGAGGTTACCCTCCAAATCGAGCCTGCTGAAGCTAGTGCCGTGGTTGAGGGTAAGTTCGCCGTTTGGCAATACAGTGCGCCAAGAAGCTACCGTAAAATTACGTGTCCGCCGCTGCTGATATAATACCTCAGCCGAAGGCGTTTTCGCAGAGAAATCATAGCCCTCGTGCAGTGTATAGTTGAAAACTTTGAGCTGAGAGTGCTCGGTAAGTTGTCCAAAAAAATGCACACCTGCATCTAAGGCATCGAACCGCTGTAAATCGGCTAAGGCATTGGCATTTAACCATTTGAGCAGCCGCGAAGGCTGATAATTCGCAAAAGCAAGTAACGATGCTCTGCTGCCTAACCGCAACGAAGATTGCATGCCTACATTCGCCAAGTTCAACGAAAGCGCGTGTTGGTTCTCTTCGGGAATATATGCATCGGTTTGTAGGGAAATCAGCCCGGCAGTGGTGTTGCCAAACTCCAAAGGGGGGTTGCTAGGAAAAACCTTTACGTGGTTAATAATTGCGGTATTGAAAATACTAAAAGTACCAATGCCATTTAATTGCGCAAAACGGACGGCATCGTAAATAGGCACATTGTTAAGAAACACTCCTGTTTCAGCTGGAGAACTGCCTCGCAAGCTAATATTTGCCGTTTCGTCGGTGGTAGTGGCTGCGGGCATAGCATTAACGGCAAGCACCGGATCTGCCTTTGCAATTGGGTTTTTATAGATTTCCAATTTGCTAGTTTCTTCGATTACAAACTCTTCGGCAATGAGCTTCTCAGCGGTAACTACTACTTCTTCCATTTCGCTAACTCTGTTTTGCAAGGCAATTTCAAGGGTTTGGTCAGCCGAGAGTTGCACCTGTACCAATTTTTCTAAGTAGCCCACATACGAGCATATTAGCGTAGCTTCTGCATGAGTTTGGGGTAACGTAAGCGAAAACGTCCCATCTATGCCTGCCACAGCACCTTTGCTAATATCCGTTTTCAGAAAAATCGTTGCCCCAGGCAATGTTTCCCTGGTTTGTGCATCGGTAATGGTGCCGGTAAGGGTAACCGTTTGGGCAGCACACCACATTGGCACCCCCACCAACATAATACTCCATAAAACCCACGTAATACGCATTATTTAAGAGCATTTTGAGCCTTGGGTAATAAACTATGCTTTACCCATCCGAAATTAGGTTCGTGTGCTATTGCCTTTTCAAAAGTTGCTACGGCTTTTTCCAATTCGCCTGCATTGCGGTAGGCGATTCCTAACCAAGCGAGCGCATCGAGGTAGTGGAAGTTCGTAGAAAGCGTTTCAGGGTTAGCTTCGAAGAGGGCTACGGCTTTTTCAAAACTTTGCAGAGCTTCCTCTTTATTCCCACCCCACATTTCAGGAGTGTTGTACCGATTGCTCCCAAACTTTAACCACGCCACAGGATCGTTCGCAGCAAGCTCAATCGCTTTTTCGCTCATGCTGCTACTGCTCCCGCCTAAGAACATCCCTTTCATAGGGCTATAGGCTATTTTATAGCCATAAATCGCAGAGAGTAAGGCATTGGCACGAGCCGCATAGGTGGCATCATCGAGGAGCTTCTTGCCATTTTTCACGGCATCGTCTACATACTCATCAAACAACTCTTCATCTTTGGTAGCCATCGTACAGTTGAGCAATACATATTGTGCCTCAAACAACTGATACAGCGCCTCTGTATTCTTTTTATCAGCTTCGTAAGCAGCTTGTAACGTGGCAACTGCCTCTTTTTGCAACGTAGCGCTGTTCATTACATACCCTTGATACACTACGGTTTGAGGGGTATTTTGAGCCAATACCGGATGAATAATACAGCCAAATAACAACAAGATTCCATATTTTAAAGCATTCGTTTTCATATTTTTTTTTGTTTTAAGATGAATGAATGCTTCAAAGGAAAACACCAAGGATTCTGCTGTGAAATTCGTTTGATGAACGCCACCCATGAGTTGATAAAATGCACAGATGTGCCAACGCCCCGCCGCTACATTGGGGAATCTTCCCTACTTTTGCAGCCTTAAAGCCTATTCTAATTTAGCAGACCGATACTTATGGAAAACCCAATCATTATCTTGGGTGCCAACGCTTTGGGCAAAACGGCACTCGATATCTTTCAGCTCAACGATATACTCATTTACTGTTTCTTAGATGAAGACGAAAGCCTACACAACCAAGAAATTTTTGAAATTGCCGTAATGGGCAGCCCCTCCGACGATGGCTTCCTGAAGTATATTGGTAAAAAGTGTGATGCCTTTGTAGCCGCTACCGATGCCCAAGAGCGGAGGCAATGGGTAGAGCTATTGAGCAAGCGCCGTAAGGTAGTTCCGGTGAATGCTATCCACCCGAAAGCAATTGTAGCGCAACATGCGCAGGTAGGCGAAGGCAATTTAGTGGAAGCAGGCGTGGTGCTTGGTACAGATACTTCTGTTGGAAACCATACCCTCATTCGGGCGAATGCCACACTAGCGGCTGAATGTCGCATTGCCGATTACGTAACCATAGGGGCCAACTGTAGCATTGGCGAACGAGTAGAAATTGGTGAGCAAACGCTTATAGGAGCCGGTGCCATCGTGATGCCTGGTGTAAAAATTGGCAGCCATGCACAAGTAGCCCCCGGCTCGCTCGTCATGCAAAATGTGGACGATGAGCAAACGGTATTTGGCAGCCCTGCCAAAGCCGTATAAGCCTATCAACTTTTCCTTTAAGGAAGTGCACCTTTCAAAAGAAGCTGTAAAAAACCACTATAGCATCATACAAAGACTTATATGATTTGAGGGTTTTCTTGATGTAATCAATCTGTTTATGTAAGGATTTATAAGACCTAACGCTCCAATTGCAGCGGCGAGCCGCCCCACTAGTTTCGAATATCCTTATGAAGCAAAAAGCATTCAAACAGATTTTCCATTCATTCTTACCCTAGTAAGGTAGATTCCTCCTAGTTTTACCAACTGTAAAAGAGGGTATTATGCAGTTTCTAAAAAAATACGGGCGTCATTATCGGTTAAACCTGAAAATCGCTTTCCCGCTGATTATCTCCCAAGCTGGGCAGGCACTCACCGGGATTGTAGATAACGCCATGATTGGGCACGTGGATACGGTATCGTTGGCAGCAGCGGCATTTTCCCTCAGTGTGTTTGTGGTGATTATGATTTTTGGGATGGGATTTAGCTTTGGGCTTACCCCACTCACCGGCGCCACATTTGGCGATGCTGAACATCACCAAAAAGCAGGCATTTTGCTAAGGCACAGCCTTTTGCTCAATACATTGCTAGCCATTTTGCTGATGGGGATATTGTATGCCCTTACGTTTGCCATGCCTTACATGGGGCAAGAAGCAGAGGTAGTTCCCCGAGCAATTCCGTATTACCATTTGCTGGTTGCTTCACTTTTTCCCCTAATGCTATTTTTCACCTTTAAGCAGTGGGCAGAGGGGTTAGAGTCGGTACGCCCTGCTATGTTTTTCTCCATTAGCGCGAATGTGGTAAACTTCATTCTGAACTATGTATTAATTTACGGGAAAGGTGGTTTTGAAGCTATGGGGCTAGTGGGTGCCGGTTGGGCTACGTTTTGGTCGCGTGTGCTAATCGCTGTCGGTATGGCGTTGTATATTATCTACGGAAAATCATTCCAAGCGTATCGTCCACATTGGCTCTCGTTCGAGTTTAGTCGCGAGCGTTTATGGAACATCACCAAGTTAAGCCTACCCATTGGGTTTCAATTTATTGTAGAGGTTTCAGCATTTGCGATGGGGGCTATTATTATAGGATGGACTGGTAAAACCCAGCTTGCAGCACACCAAATTGCCATCAATTTAGCCTCACTCACTTTTCTGATGTCGAGCGGGATAGCCTCTGCCACCATGATTCGGATTAGCACACAAATGGGGCTAAAAAACTATGCTGAAATGCGCACGATTGCCCACTCTGCTCTACACTTGGGTTTTGCGTTTATGCTCGTTTGTGCAGGTATTTTTTTAGTAGGTCATCGGTTTTTACCAGCGCTACATACCGAAGACTTCAACGTAATTCGGGTAGCATCTACCTTCATGATTGTTGCCGCTTTCTTTCAACTATTCGATGGAGTACAGGTAATTGCAATCGGTGCCTTACGCGGAATTTCCGATGTAAATAAGCCCGCTCTCATTGCATTTGGTGCACACTGGCTCATTTCGTTGCCTACGGGCTTTATCTTAACACAAGTGTTAGAAGTTGGTGCTTTTGGTGTTTGGATCGGATTTCTTTCAGGCTTGAGCACTGCTTCTGTCCTTTTCATCCTACGCTTCGAGCGCGTTACTAAACGGATGATTCGTGCACTTTCTGCCTAATTTGAGCGGGAAACTGCGTATCTTTGGAGCTATCATATTTTATTTTTTTGATTGATATCGGACGATTGACATGGAGGACGATTTATACAGTGCATATTCTTTTTTATTAGAAAAAACATCGCGTAGGGTAAAGCAATATGCCAAAAAAGTGTTCCGAGAGCAGAACTTTGGTATTACCGTTGACCAATGGAGCGTATTAAAAAATTTGTATTACCACGATGGTATCAGCCAAAGCGAATTGGCAGAACTTACCTTTAAGGGGATGCCAACACTTACTCACATCCTCGATTTATTATGCTCGAAGGGGCTAGTCTCAAAGCAAATAGACAACCACGACCGCCGCCGTTCTAAGTTGTTTCTTACCGAAAACGGAAAAGCTAAAGTGGAACATTTACGCCCTGCCATTCAGAAAATCCGACAAAAAGCTTGGGAAAACCTTACCGAAGCAGACTTCCAACATTTTTCGTCAACCCTACATACGATTTACAAAAACTTAGAAACTTGAAAGTGAAATTTTGAGAAGCCGATGTACGGGCAACATCCCTGCACGGGTAAGCGCTTTGAACGAGGCTATGTTGGCAGTAGCGCATGAGGCGATGGGCAACAGTTCCCTCACTTGGGCTGCAGAACGCAACCACGCCACAATACTAGAGGCATATTGTCTACCCCTCAACGTCTTTTTTACTGCCACGCCCACATCGGCATAAGGAGGTTGCAAAGAATTGCGCCGCAGTTCGCCGGTACCTACCAACAGCCGATCGTGATAGCATAAGAAAAGCTCTTGTTGTGCAATGCGCTGCTGCAGGTACTGCTGTGTCCAGAGAAACTCACTACCTAAGTTTTCAGTAAAAAACGCGATGGCTTCGTCCAGCTCATGGAATGTGGCTTGGATAAATTGTATGCTTTCCTGCCGAAACGTGGGGATATGCCCTCCCCCATCGGCGAACAAATACCCTTCCACTGCTACCTTAGTTGTGGTGCATTCGAGGCCCACCGAAAGCAATAAAGCATCGGCAGTGCTTACAATTGCCCTTTTCAATCGAAACACTTGGCAAATGTATCGAAAGATTGATGAGGCAATGGGTAGCCGTTGTGGCAGCACAAAAAACTGTACAATTTCTACCGCTTGCTTTAAGCAAAAAAAACCGATATCCTCTCCGTAAAAGCGAATTTTCCAAAACTGTCCTTTTTGTGCATGGTGCAGCCACATGCCATCCATAGGGTGCTGCAACCCTTCCAAATAGCGCTTCTGCCAAACGACCGATTGGCGCTGAGGTAAGGGAATCAACTTCAGCCCTTCCATTCAACGCGTATTCAATTTTTTAAATAATTGCTGCAAAAAAGCCCCTCTGGTGGTTTTCTCTAACCGATACGTAACTTCTGTCCCCGCCAAAAATTGCCATTGGTTGGCATCCTGTTGCGAAACTCGTTTTTCAGGCTGAAAAGCCACGTCTTCGAAATATCCACGAAGCCCAAAATATTGTGCTACTTCAAAATAAGGGCTTTCAGTGGTGAGGTCTGAAAAGTATAGTAAGGTACCTCCCTGCCGCAAAATATCCCGTTGAATCAGCTCTACTGGCAGCTTTTTGGGGCTTGTGGCGGTTTTAAGCGAGAGGGAAGCCGCCACTCCTGCCGCTTTTCCCAAGCCTTGTTGCACTTCAAGCGATTGCAATAAAGCAAACATAAGTGGCGTCGCAGAAATTGCATGGCATACCAATAGGTTTTCTACCTTAGGGGCTACTATGGCAAAATACGGTATGGTAAACGGTAAGGCTTCAAACTGTAATGAATCGCCTTGAGTTACTACGTGTAACATTGCAGGCGTGTATCCACCCAAAATAGTGTTTCGCTGGATAGGAGGACGCTTTGCAGATTTGGCACGTGCAATAGCATGCGATATACTAAACGAAATGTATCCTTTTAAACGATGATTCGGAGCTGATACATGCCAGATAGAATCGGCATATTGCCACCAAGTAGCGGAAATTCCTTCAAGATCAAAACTCTGAAAATCTTCGGCTATAAAAGGGTGTTGCGTATGGAAAGGCACTTCGGCTTTGGGTAGCAAATCGCCTTGTAGGCTCGCATCGATAAACACGTTGGCTTCTACCACCCGTAGGGAATCTCCCATAGAAACCCGTAAGGCTTTTATACGATTTTGTGTTTTTTCTACTTCAAGCGTTTGGTGCGTATATAACATTTCCACGTTTGAAAATTCCTTTTCCTCTACCGAAGAAGCCGCCGGTAAAATCCAAGCAATCTGTAAATCGTAGTCTGAAGCTGCTTCTACAGCGGCTTTCGCCGAGGGCGTTTCGCCCCAGATTGCAAGGTCGTAGGTTTGGGCAAATGCTCCTAAAGAAATATTCCATATGGGAAGAAATAAAATTCCCTGAATGACGTAGCGTAAGTGATTTCGAAATTTCATATAGCGTAAAGTTACGGCATCTTGAAGCAAGCAAAAATGTAAATATTTGGCAATCTTTTTCAAGCAATAAAATCACACTATCGAGGTTAACAAGTAAGAACTCCTTAAAATTTTCATGCTACCTTAACCTAAGGCATAGTGTGAAACCGGTATTTCATAGCGAAATTTGTAAAGATTTGACAATTCTAGACAATGTCTTCAACACCACGATATTCTTCGGTTCCTTCTAAGCTCCCCTTTTATAAAGGCGTGCGTGGCAAACTCGTCCTTTCTTTTTCCTTCTTTGGGATTGTAGTAGTTATGGCGTTGGGTGCATTTTGGTGGTTTGTCAACCAAGAAAAAGTGTTGCAAGAAACTACCGATACGCTGTTCAACATCGCCCGTAAAGTGCAACTAGCAAGCACGGTAGAGAAAGATTTCTTCATCATCGAAGCCATCAATACAGAATTTTACGAAACGAAAGAGAGCGAATACATCAATCGCCATCGTGAGTTAATGAACGAAATTCGCGGCGAGCTCACCGTACTGCGCTCTGAAAACAAGCTCATTCAAGATCAAGCCGTAGTTGTAAAAATCGATACAGTGATTTTGCGCATCGCCCAATTCGAGCAAGTGTTCGATAGCTTGGTTTCTGAAATTCTTACACGAGGTTTTAAAAGCTATGGTAAAGAGGGCGATATGCGCCGTGCTATAGGTAGGATTGATAATTCTGGGTACGAACTAGACCGTACGCTTATTTTGAGCATTCGCCGGCATGAAAAAGACTACATGCTACGAAAAGATAAAACGTATATTTTCAAGTTGATGCAAGCCATCGAAGCCCTTGAAAACTATGCAAAGGAAAACTTAAACGATGGGTACGGGAAAATTCTCATCAATAGTTCGCTTACTCAGTATCGCAATTCTTTTATGAGTATTGTGGCTTCGGATAGTATTATAGGATTTAGAGGACAGCCTGGTTTGCGTTCTAGGCTCAACTTCCTTTCCGATGCGATTGAAACAAACATTGCCGAAATTGAAAACCATGTGGTAGATGAAGCCAGTACTGTGCGTACAAATGTGCAAACCTCTATCATTTTGCTTTTTGTATTACTCATTGCCCTTACCATTATCCTCAGTTCGGTGGTATCTTCTAGGGTTACCAAGCCCCTTCGACTTCTTTCGGCTTCCATTCATGACGTCGTCGAGAAGGATTTTGACAAGAACAGCTCATTATATAGCCCCAACACACACGACGAAATCAAAACCCTTGCCTCAGATGTTGCCTACATGTTAGAAAGTGTACAGGAGCGCAACCGCGAAGTGGTAGCACAAAAAGAGCAAATCTCTGAGGCGTACGAAAACGTGAAACGCCTACAACAAATGGGGCGCGACATTAGTGCAGAGCTATCCATCGAGAAAATTTCTCGAAAGCTCTACGAGCATATTCACACTTTGCTCCCGGTCAATCTGTTTTTTATCGGTATCCGCGACGATGAAAACCAACACCTTGAATTTAGAGGTAGCGTAACCAATGGTAATACGATTCCTCCATTTACTATCCCATACAGCGAAACCGATCGGCTCCCGATTTGGGTACTTAATTCGCAAGAAGAAATCATATCAGGAAATTTCCCTGAAGATCTTGCCGGGAAATACCAGGGCTTACGCACAACGATTGAAGGGAAGTTTAACAATAGTGTCATCTACCTGCCTTTAAGTTCAAAAGGGCGCAACATTGGGGTATTAAGTGTGCAAGCAG